>JBOGJK010000248.1:0-6636 GCA_050745345.1 Thermoanaerobaculia bacterium | reverse complement strand
AACCCTCTCCCGGAGGGAGAGGGAGAGCGGCGCCCATCACCCCCGGGAGCGCGCACCACACCGCCGACGGCGTTCCGCCCCGGCCTCGCAATTAGTCAGATTGGCCAGTATGATCATAATGGTCGCCAGAGGACGGCGGCCGGAAGGAGGCGTTCGGTGGCCGCCCGGATCTCGATCGCGCAGGTGAAATCCCGATTCTCCGAGTGTGTTCGCAAGGCCGAGGCAGGCGCGGATTTCCTGATCACGCGGCACGGAAAGCCCGTGGCAGCCCTCGTCCCGCCAGCGGACCTCGCGCAACTGCGCCGGCTGCGCGCGGCGGGACCGGCGGCGGGACTGGCGAGCCTCGCCGGAGGCTGGAAGGAGTCCCACGAACTCGCCGCGGTCCTCTCCCGGAATCGCCGGACAATGCCACGCCGGTGGCGCAGGACGCGATGAAGGGGTATGGCGTTCCTTTTCGATACGGACGCCATCTCGGAGCTTCTCAAGCCGAGGCCTCTCCAGAGCTACGTCCGCTGGCTTTCAACGGTGCCCCGAGAGGACCAGTTCACGAGCGCCGTCGTCGTCGGTGAGCTCTTCAAAGGGGCGTACGGCTCATCCGCCCCCGCGCGCCACCTGGCCAACATCGAGCGGAGAGTCCTTCCGGCCGTCACCGTTCTCGCCTATGACATCGCCGTCGCGCGGGTCTACGGGCGCATCCAGGCCGGTCTCGCGCAGGCCGGTCGCGCGCTCGCGGACGCAGACCTTCAGATCGCCGCGACGGCCATTCATCACGACCTGGAGCTCGTCACCGGCAACCTGAGGCACTTTCGGCGGATCGAGGAGCTTCGGATCCATCCGGTTCTGGCAGACGCGCGCTCCCGGCCAGCGGCCACCTGAAGGTCCGAGGCGGCCGTCAGTTGGACAGCTCCGCCGCCGCCCGGCGGGCGACCTCGAGGGAGCGGGCCACCTCGGGCTGATCGGGCTTCAAGGCCAGGGAGCGCTCGAGCAGGCGGATGACGCCGTCGCGGTCAGGGAGGCAGGCGTGGAAGAGCGCGAGATCGTTCAAGGTCCTCGGGTCGGAGGTCGAGGACTCGAAGCGCGACAGCGCCGCGATGGCGCCGCGGCACTCCTTCGACCGGTACAGGAAGAGGGCCCGCTCGCGGGCGACACCTTCGTTGTCCGGGTAGGTCCGGGACGCGCGGTCGAGCAGTGACCGGGCGGCGGCCCTCTTCCCGGTCCTCTGATACTCGCGGGCCCACCCGGCGATGGCGGCCGACGGGTCGGCTTTCAGGGCGGCGAGCGACCGGAGGAGCCACTCCTCGGCGGCCCGGCTGTCTCCCCTGGTCCGATAGACCACGGCCAGGTTGAACATCGGCGAGTAATACCCGGGATTGAGCTCCAGCGACTTCTCGAAGGCCGCCTTCGCCGCCTCGAGATCCTTCTTCGTCTCCCGGTAGTACGTGCCGAGATTGTTCCAGGCCCCCTCCGTCATCCCGGGGCGATCGCCTCCGGTCGGCGCGAGAGGCCGCGCCTCGCCCGGCGAGAGATACCCCAGCGCGAGGAGCTTCTTCGTGTACTCGCTCGACTCCTCGGCCGACAAGGGCGCGGCGCCGACGCGTCGCACGCCGACTCCGGCGAGCACGTCCCGCCGGCCCGGCGCGGGCAGATCTCGAAACGCCGCGCGGACCGGCGTCCCGGCCATCCGCCGGTCAGCCGGCAGATCGAGAAGCGCCAGGACCGTGGGCGCGACATCGAGGAGGCTCGCCTCCCCCCGCTCCGCTCCCCGCCGCACGCCCTTGCCCCAGGCGGCAAATGCACCCTCCGGCCGGTGCCAGAAAGCGGCCGTGCTCCAGTCGCCCGAGGCGAGGCCGCAGGGGCGGTCGGCTCCCCACTTGAAGCCGTGGTCCGAGTGGACGAGAAGTGTCGCGCCGTCCTCCTCGGCGCGGCGCATCCACTGTCCGAGGATGCGGTCCACCGCGGCGTAGAGAGTCTCGACGACGCGCCGGTACTTCGCAAAGTCCCCCTCGGAAACGGACGCGCACTCCGGCTTCGGCGGCGTGTACGGCGCGAAGACGTGCCCGACCTCGTCGGTGCCCTGGAAGTAGACCGCCGTGAGGTCCGGCAGGTTCCGGTCGTAGAGGTCGCGGGCGATGCGCAGCGTCACGCGGGTCGCGCCGAGGATTCGCGAAAGGGCGACGATCGGGCTCTCCAGCCCCGCGCCGCTTGCGAGCGCCCCTTCGATTTCCGAGAAGGGCGCGTCGAGGTAGGGTGCGAGGTCCTCCGCCGTGACTCGGCCGTCGCGCCCGGCGACCTGCGCCACGCCGGCCTCGAGCGAGGCGGGAAAGGCGGCTCCGGAGAGCGGCAGCCGGTCGAAGAGGATCGGGCTCGCGTGATCGGTCACGAAGAAACCGTCGACCTGCTCGGCCGGGTGTGTCGCCCACCAGCCGGCGACGCCGACCCGGCGCCCCTTCGCCGAGGCGAGGTTCCAGACTGCCGGCACGGCGCGCGAGAAGCCGGAGATCGGAACCTTCTGCCCGGTCTTCGGGTCCACTTCCTGGAAGTCGAGCACGCGGTGGACGTCGGGACCGACCCCCGTCGCGGCCGTCGTCCAGAGGATCGGCGAGATCAGCGGGTAGTCGCTGCGTAGCCTCGCCTGGTACCCCTCCGACGCGAGGCGCTTCCAGTTCGGCATGCGGCCCTCGGCCGAGAGCCGGTCGAGAAGCTCCCAGTCGAGCCCGTCGAGGCCGAGCCAGATGACCGGAGCGCGGCCGCCCGCCGCGCGCTTCGTCCTCGAGGCGGCGTCCGAGGATTCCACGGGCGGGCCTGCCGGGGCCGCCTCGGCAGACTTCTGCGCCGCGGGCTTCTCCGTCCGGCAGGCGAGCGCGAACAGGCCCGCAGCCACGAGCGCGCTCGAGGCTCTGCGGAGGCGCGGCATCGGCCTCACCATAGCAAAGCGAAGCCTCAGGTCAGGACGAGCTTGACCGCCGCGACGACGAGCACCACGGCGAGCAGCCGCCGCAGCGTGGTCCCGGCGAGCCGCCGGCTCCCGTAGTGCGCGCCGAGAAGCCCGCCCGCGACCGCCGCGAGCGCCCAGAGCGGCACGGCCGGCGGAAGGGAGGAGACGCTCGTGAACCGGCCGAGCAGTCCCGCGAGCGAGTTCACCCAGATGAACGGTCCCGAGACCGCGGCGGTCTCTCTGGGAGGCGCAAAGCGGCCGACGAGAAGAATCGGGGAGAGGAAGATCCCGCCCCCGACACCCGTCAAGCCGGAGAGTAGGCCGATCGCGCCGCCGATGACGATCGCCAGCGGCAGAGGCATCACGCGGATCTCGGAGTCCTGCCCCGTGCGCGGCGAGAGGAAGAGGCGGTAGGCGGCGAACAGAAGCACGAAACCAAGTAGCTGTTTGTAGACCGGCGTCGGGAGCGTCAGACTTCCCCCGAGAAACGCGAGCGGGATCGAGGCGGCGGCGAAGGGCCAGAAGAGCCGCCAGCGGAAATGGCCCGCCCGCGCAAACTGAATCGAGGCGATCGCGGCCACAAGAAGGTTCAAGACGAGCGCCGTCGGCCGCATCACCTCGGGCGCGAGGCCGAAGAGCGCCATCGCCGCGAGATAGCCGGACGCGCCGCCGTGGCCGACCGAGGAGTAGAGGGCCGCCGCAACGAGGATGAACAGGGCGAGCAGGATCGGCTGCGAGACCGGCACGGCGCGGCAGCTTATCCCGCGGCACCGCGCCGGCCCGGAAACCGATCGGACGGGCGTTTGACCCCCTCTGCCCGGGGGGTTAAACTCCGCGGTTCCCGCGGTGGGTGTAGCTCAGCCGGTTAGAGCGCCAGACTGTGGATCTGGATGTCGAGGGTTCGAATCCCTCCACTCACCCCAAGGTGCTTCGCCGTTCTTTGCGCCCGTAGCTCAGTCCGGATAGAGCGTTAGCCTCCGGAGCTAAAGGTCCCGCGTTCGAATCGCGGCGGGCGCACCAAATTCTCAGCGGTTTAGGCCCTACTCCCGCCGGCAAAAGATTCCATGACATTTGCGTTCGGCACGCGTCTCGGCCACTACGAGATCCTCGCGCCGATCGGCGCGGGACGAACCGGCATCGCTGAGGGCGGTTGGCTCCGAAGCCGGAGGTATGGCTGTTATAGTCGACTGACCTTTCTATCGACGGGCAAACGCCTGATCGACGAAAATGACGAATCGAGAAAGGAGAACCTCCGATGGCCTACCAAGGCAGGACTCAGCTTACGTACGTGATCGTTGCCCCACCAGATCAAGTGAAGGAGGGCGAACGCATCTTTGCGAGCCACGCTCCCTGGATGAAGGCTACGCATCACCGTGACGGGGACAAGGCTCTTCTGACCTATAACGTGTCCAAGGCACCCGAGCTTTCGAACCCGATGGATCAGAATTCTGCGCCGACTGGAAACACCGTCTTCATCCTGAGTGAGATCTATCAGACTGGAGCTGGCGTAACCGACCACTTCGGGCAAGCCGCGGCGAGTTGGCAGGACTTCCCGGCCCTCGTCAAGTGGCTGGAGAAATGCAGAGTCTCGGGGGTGCCGGCGGCTCCGATCATCAACTCGCTCTGGTGAACCAGGGATTCACGGCAAGCCAGAGCTGAGGTCGCGGCCCGTTTTCGTCTTCCGTCGGTTTCTCGACAAGGTCTCGATAATCTGTGGAAGCGAGCCGCGCAACGTCCTCGACCCTCCTGTCCGATGAGCACAGAATTCCGCTCCCTGTCTGCTCTGGCTGCTGCTGGGTGCCGGTCGGTCGGGTGATCCTCCGAAGCTAAAGGTCCCGCGTTCGAATCGCGGCGGGCGCACCAAGCTTTCAGACCCCTCCCGGGAGCCGCGGTCCCGCCAAGGCGAAGACCCGCGTGTGCGGATCGGAGTAAACGACCCGGAACCGTTTCGTAAACTGCGGATCGTCGAGTGGCAGCGGCGGAGCACGCTCTTTCATAACGAGCAGGTAATCGACGCCGAAGGCGCGAAGTTTTGAATGGAGCGCTTCGGGCGTGGCTCCGGACGTGAGGACCTTCTCGAAGCTCGCGGGACCGGACCAGTCCCCGAGAAATCGGCCCTCCGCGAAGTAAACCATATTCTCCGCGTGGAAGGCGTACATCGTGTAATCCCTGCCGCGCGTCCGGTTCATGTATCGGATCGCCGGATAGGCGGGGAGATGTCTCGAGAGGAACTCGTTCCTCTGCTGCGCCGTCACGGGAAGCGCGCCCAGACCTCGGATCTGCCAGGCGACATAGAACCAGCCGGGAAGCAGAAGAACCGAAACAGCACCGGCGAGCAGAGGCCGGCGAGTCAGAGGCAGCCGCGCAAGACCGGCACCCGCGGCCACGCTCACGAGGGGAAGAATGGGAAGAAAGTAACGTGGATCGCGCGGGAGAGAAAGCGCAAAGAGAGCATAAGCGAGAGCGAGAAGAAGCATCCGGCGGACTCGCTCGTCGCGGAAGGCCGCAAAGAGCGCGAGCGGAAGCGCCACGAGATAAACGGGCGAGACGGGCGGTTGCCAGTTGAATGTCTCGCGCCGAACCACAAGGTCCCAGGGAAGGGTCAGAACCGAAAGCGGGGACACTGCCCTGAGCCCACGGCGCGCATGCTCCCAGACGCTCGACCCGAAGAGCGCCGGAAAGTAAGGGAAGAGGGGATTTCCGGTATGCAGGAGGATCCGGCCGTACCAGGGAATGAGAATCGCGGCGGCGACGGCCGTGAAGTGGAGTACGTTGCGCCAGCGGGCACGCGGCGCTGGCGTCAGGAGCACGATCGTCCCGATCGCCGCGACGAAGAAGAGTCCGAGGTACTTCGTGGCCGCCGCGGAGGAGGCGAAGACGGCGGCGAGAATGAGCCAGGCGTGCTCTCGCGATCGCCGCCAGCGCCACACGGCGAAGAGCGCCGCCGTCGCAAAGAGAGAGACGCCGGGGTCCACGTACGCGGTGCCGGCGAGGTACGCCACGATGGGGTTGCCGAGGTAAGTCGCCGCCCCCAACCAACCGGCTGTGCGCCCGAATGCCTCTCTTCCCCAGACGAAGACGAGCCCCGCCGTCAGGATCGTTACGAGGGCCTGCAGCGACTGGGCGGCAACGTCGTCCGCGAAAAGCAGCATGCCCGAGAAGAGAAGCTCCATCAGTTGAGGAAACACAGGAAACCGCAACGATGCCAGGAACGGTACCCCGCCCGTCGCGGCGAACGCCTTCGCGTAGGGCAGGTGGTACAGCGTGGAATCGAATGAGGTGGGCGGATAAAGCGGTAGCAAGAGAAGCGGCGAGAGAACCAACGCCACCGCGAGCGCCAGGACCGCGGCGCGCGCCGGCGAGAGCTTCCTCGAGATCTCCCGAGCTTGCCCCCATCCGTCGCGCCAGGCCGACCGACAGAGGAGGTGCACGCAGACGAGAAGGACGCCGACGGGTAACGGCGCGAGAAGCCCGGCGAGACCCATCAGCAAGAGGCCGTGACCGACCGCCGCGACGCCGAGCGCTATCGCGACGAGAACTTTTCCCGGGGCCGAATCGAAGATGAGCCGCCGTGTCAGCCCGCGACCGGCGACGAGAGCGGTCACCGCGAAGACGAGGAAGGCCAGAAAATGTCGAAGGAAGAAGAACGCGGCTTCGACGAGGTAACGGCGTTCGATTAGTCAGGCCTTCGAGACAGAGTC
>JBOGJK010000247.1:0-2559 GCA_050745345.1 Thermoanaerobaculia bacterium | reverse complement strand
GCGCGGCGGATCCCCGGAGGTCGGCGTGCGCGCCGCCGTCCGAGGAGCGCCTCCCGCCGCGCGCGTGCGCCGGCTCGTGGCGAAGGCCGCCGGGGCCACCCGCTCGCGGCCGCGCGAAGTCTCCGTCTTCTACTGCGGCGATCGGCGGATGCGGGCACTCAACCGGCGTTATCGCCGGAAGGACCGGCCGACCGACGTCCTCTCGTTCCCGGCGGGCGGCGGGGGGCTGCTCGGCGATATCGTCATCTCCGTGCCCTACGCGATGCGGCAGGCGCGGCGGCGGCGCGAGAGGCCGGCGGCCGAGCTCGACCGGCTGCTGCTCCACGGCTATCTGCACCTGCTGGGCTACGACCACGAGACCGACGGCGGGCAAATGGACGCGCTCGAAGCGCGCCTGCGGCGTCGGTTCGGCCTCGAGGAGCGGGAATGATCCTGCTCGCCGCGTCGGGCCTCTGCTACCTCGCGTTCCTGCTCTTCGAGACGTTCGCGCTCGCGCTCGACCGTCTCTCGCCCATCAAGGTGCGGGGACTGTTGGAGGAGCATCCGGAGCGGGCGCGCCTTTTGGCCGGGCCGGGCAAAGTCGAGATCGTGCGGACAACCACCAAGGTCCTGGTGCAGGTCCTGCTCCTGACGGGGTTGCTGACGGTCGTCTCGGGCCTGGCCGCCGTCGGGGTGCTCTCGCCGTGGGCCTGGGGCGGAGGGCTTTTTCTCGCCGGCTGGCTTCTGACGGAGGTCGTGCTGCTGCGGCACGCCGCAGCCTCGGACCCAGAGAAGATCGTGACACGCCTGCTGCCCATCGTCACGGCGGCTTCCTGGCTGCTGCTGCCGCTGGCGATCCCCGTGCGGAAGATCTTCGAGGCGCGCGAGAAGGCGGAGGCCGGGGCACCGGCTCCGACGGCCACCGAGGAGGAGGTCCAGGCGTACATTGACGTCGGCCGGCAGGAGGGGATCCTCGAGAAGGAAGAGGAGAAGCTCCTCCTCTCGATCGTGGACTTCGGCGACACGCGGGTCCGCGAAGTCATGACACCGCGCACCGACATCGTCTGGGTGGACACCGCCTCTTCGCTCGCCGTGCTGGCCGATCTCTTCGTCTCGACCAAGTACTCGCGCATTCCCGTCGTCCGTGGAACGATCGACCGGGTCGTCGGGATCGTGCACGTGAAGGATGTCCTCGCCTCGATCCGGTCCGGTGACAGCCCCTCCATCGCCTCGCTGGCGCGCGAGGCCTACTTCGTGCCCGAGACCAAGAAAGTCTCGGAGCTTCTACGCGAGTTCCAGCGGCGCCACCTCTGGATGGCGATCGTCGTGGACGAGTACGGCGGAGTGTCGGGCCTCGCGACGGTCGAGGACCTGCTTGAGGAGATCGTGGGCGAGATCTCCGACGAGCACGAGGACGAGCGGGAGTCGGTGTCGAAGGAGGGGGAGAGTGCCTACTCCATCTCCGGCAAGCAGAACGTCACGACGATCGCCGAGCTCTTCGGCCGCGGTCCCGAGGAGGAGGAGTTCACGACGGTGGGGGGGTTCCTGGCGACGCGCCTCGGACACATCCCGAAACCTGGCGAGACGCATCGGGAGTACGAGCTTCTCTTCACGGTCGAAGAGGCCGACCGCCGCCGCGTCCACCGCGTGCGCGTGGAGCCGCTGCCCGAGACTTCCATCGCCGGCACTCCCGCTGCCCGCGATGCCGTGAACCGTGAACCGTAAATAAACCGGGAACCGAAATGGCGTGTCGAGTCGGATCGGTTCACGGTTCCCGGTTTACGGTTCACGAATGAGGGTCGGCTCCGTCGCGGTGATCGGCCGCCCCAACGCCGGCAAGTCTACCCTCGTCAACCGTCTGGTCGGCGAGAAGATCGCGATCGTTTCCGACAAGCCGCAGACGACTCGCAAGCGCATCCTGGGGATCGCCCGCGGCGAAGGCTACGAGATCGCGCTGCTCGACACGCCCGGCATCCACCGCCCTCAGTTCCGCTTGAACGCCGCGATGGTGCGCGACGCGACCGACGCTCTCTCCACCGCAGATCTCGTCCTCTGGATCGTGGACGCCTCCGAACGGATCGGGACCGGCGAGGCGTTCATCGCGTCGTTGCTCGAACGGGGCAGTCGCCCGGCGATCCTGGCCCTGAACAAGATCGACAAGATCGCAAAGCCGAGGCTCCTGCCGATCATCCAGGAGCTCTCCTCGAAGTACGCCTTCCGGGAACTCGTGCCCATCTCGGCGCTGACCGGCGACGGGGTCGAGCGGGTGCTCCGGCTTCTGGCCGAGAACCTGCCGGAAGGGGAGCCTGCCTACCCCGAGGGCTTCCTGACCTCGACCCCCGAGTCCGAGTGGATCGGGGAGGTCATCCGCGAGAAGCTTCTCGAGCGCACGCGCGAGGAACTGCCCTTCGTCTCCGCCGTCCTCGTCGAGTCGGTGCGGGAGGAGCCCGAAAGGGAGCTGACGGTCGTGACCGCGTCGATCGTCGTCGAGCGAGAAGGCCAGAAGGGCATCGTCGTCGGCCAGGGCGGTTCCATGATCCGGGACATCGGCAAGGCCGCCCGGGAGGAGCTGGAGGGGGA
>JBOGJK010000246.1:0-6537 GCA_050745345.1 Thermoanaerobaculia bacterium | reverse complement strand
GGGTCCCATGGCGCCTCCCGGCCTCTCGGTCACGGCGATCCCCCGCACGGATTCCACCTCAGCGCTTTTGCCGGCATGCGAGCGCGGCCAGGCCGATCGCTGCGACGCGTGTGAGCCTTCGCTCCATCGGGCGCATCTTAGTCTCGGCTTTGGGCGGGAGGTCTGGCCCGCCCGGCCGTCAATATAATGGCTTTGGAGGGAGCCTCCCATGGGCACCACCGAAGTGAAGACCGCCGAAACGGCGAGTGTGGCTTCCGACGAAACGCGTGACGCGCTCTCGATTTTGGACCGCCGCACGGGGCGCTCCTACGAGGTGCCGATCACCCACGGCACGATCCGCGCGACCGACCTGCGACAGATCAAGACGGAGGCGTCGGACTTCGGCCTGATGTCCTACGACCCGGCGTTTCTGAACACCGCCTCATGCACCAGCCGGATCACCTATATCGACGGCGACCGAGGGATCCTCCGCTACCGCGGCTACCCGATCGAGCAGCTCGCGGAGAAGTGCACCTACCTGGAGGTCGCCTACCTCCTGCTCCACGGCGAGCTTCCGGCCGCGAAGCCGTACGAGGAGTGGGTCCACAACATCACGTATCACACGATGATCCACGAGAGCTTGAAGAAGCTCATGGACGCCTTCAACTACGACGCGCACCCGATGGGGATGCTGATCGCCACCGTGGCCGCGATGTCCACCTTCTATCCCGAGGCGCGCGACGTCCACGACCGGGTCTCGCGCACCAAGCAGACCTATCGCCTGATCGCCAAGATGCCGACGCTGGCGGCCTTCGCGTACCGGCACAACCTGGGCATGCCCTACGTCTACCCGGACAACGACCTCTCCTACTCCGAGAACTTCCTCAACATGCTCTTCAAGATGCCGGCGGCGCGAGGGTACCGGCCCGACCCGACGCTCGTCCGCGCGCTCGACGTGCTCTTCATCCTGCACGCGGACCACGAGCAGAACTGCGGCACGGCGGTCATGCGCGGGATCGCCTCCTCGCACGCGGACCCGTACTCCGCCGTGGCCGGCGCGGCCGCCGCTCTCTACGGCCCGCTCCACGGCGGCGCCAACGAAGAAGTGTTGAGGATGCTCAACGAGATCGGCTCGGTCGCGCGCGTGCCCTCGTTCATCGAAGAGGTCAAGCAGGGCAAGGGTGAGAAGCGGCTGATGGGGTTCGGGCACCGGGTCTACAAGAACTTCGACCCGCGTGCCACGATCATCAAGCGGATGGCGGAGGAGGTGTTCGAGGTGACGGGGCGCAATCCCTTGCTCGACATTGCGCTCGAGCTCGAGCGGATCGCCCTGCAGGACGACTATTTCGTCAAGCGCAAGCTCTATCCCAACGTGGACTTCTATTCCGGCCTCATCTACCAGGCGATCGGGATCCCCACGGCGGCCTTCACGGTCCTCTTCGCCATCCCGCGCACCTCCGGCTGGATCGCGCAGTGGGAGGAGCTGCTCGAAGACCCGGAGGAAAAGATCGCGCGTCCCCGGCAGGTGTTTCTCGGGCCGGGCGAGCGCTCCTTCGTCCCGATGGAGAAGCGCTGACGCGCCCGGCGCTCTCGGCGGTTCTCTTCGATTGGGACGGCACGCTCGTCGATTCGGCCGAAGCGAGCTACCGCTGCTACGCGCGGCTCTTCCCCTCCTTCGGGATCCGATTCGATCGGGCGCGCTTCGAGGAGACCTACTCGCCCGACTGGCACCGGACCTACGCGCTCGTGGGCCTTCCGGAGCAGAGCTGGAGCCAGGCCGACGCGTGCTGGCTCGAGCTATACGACGAGGAGGAGCCCCGCATGCTGCCCGGCGCCGCGGAGGCGGTCGCGCGCCTCAAGCAAGGGGGTCTGGCGCTCGCGGTCGTCACCAGCGGCAGCCGCTCCCGCGTCGAGCGGGAGCTCGCGCAATTTCGGCTGGGCGCTTTCTTCGAGGCGCTCGTCTGCGCCGAGGACTCCGCCCGTAAGAAGCCTCACCCCGAGCCGCTCCGCCTGGGCCTCGAGCGCCTCGGCGTCCCGTCGGAGCGGGCGGCCTGTGTGGGCGACAGCCCCGAGGACGTCGAGATGGCGCGCGCGGCGGGCGTCTTCTCCGTCGGGGTCCCGGGAGGCTTTCCCAACCGCGAGGCCCTCAAGTCCGCGCGCCCGGACCTCTGGGCGGCGGGGCTTTCCGAGGCGGTCGGGCAACTGCTCTCCCTCGCGGGCCGGGACGAGGCCCCGTGACGGGCGGCGCGGTCGCGGCGCTGCTCGCCTCCTCCGCCGGCGCGGGGGTGATGAACGCCATGGCGGGAGGCGGCACGATCCTGACCTTCCCGACGCTGGTTCTCCTGGGTGAGCCGGCGATCACCGCCAATGCGACCTCGACGGTCGCGCTCTGGCCCGGGTCCGCCGCGAGCCTCTACGGCTACCGCCGCGAGGTCCGCGACCACCGGGAATGGCTCCGCGCGCTCTTTCTGCCGAGCCTGCTCGGGGGCGCGCTCGGCGGGGTCCTGCTGCTGGAGACCCCGGCGAGAACCTTCGAAGGACTCGCCCCTTTTCTCGTGCTCTTCGCCACACTGCTCTTCGGGCTGCAGGGAGCCGTGGCGCGGTGGACGGAGTCTCCGCATCTCGGGGGCCGCGCGCCGGCGCGGCTTGCCGCGGCCTGGCTCTTCCAGCTAGGGGTCGCCGTCTACGGCGGCTACTTCGGCGCCGGCGTGGGCATCCTGATGCTCGCCGTGCTCGGCTTCCTCGGGCTCTCCGACATCCACGCCGCCAACGGCGTCAAGAACTTCCTTGCGATGGGCATCAACGGTGTCGCGGCTCTCTGGTTCGTCGCCCGCGGCGCGGTGGACTGGCCGGCGGCTCTCGTGCTGATGGCCGGCGCGATCGCCGGAGGCTACGCCGGGGCGCGCCTGGCGCGGTCAATCGGCAGAGAGCGGGCGCGCGCGGCGGTCGTGATCATCGGCGCCGCCGTTGCGATCCTTCTGTTCCTGCGGGAGGGGGGTCTCTGAGGAACCTGTCCGAGGAAGGCCCGTCGCGAGCACGGGCAGGCCGACGCGAGCGCATTCCGCTTGCAGCGAGAGCATCGCCGCCCGCCGCAGGGAATGACTCGGACAGGCTCCTTGCGCGGCCGGATCCCCCGAAGGGCTGATGAGTCTGCATCACAGGAGGACCCAGAACGTGACTTATCAAGAGGGTATGGAGACGATGGAGAGGGTCGGCGCCCCGCCCGGCTCGACGCGCGGGAAGTGGTGGGACTGGTGGATCGACCGGAAGACGCGCTGGGCGCGCGACCCGGAGCCGCAGCTGGAGGAGGGGCTCTTCCGGGCGCTCGCGGCCGGGACGGGGCTGCCTCCCATCTACCAGCGCTCGACCTTCCCTTTCCGGAGCGTGCGTGACGGCGCCGACCGCTTCCTCGGGATGTCCCGCGGAGGCGAGCGCCCGTACGCCCGCATCTACACGCGCCTGGGCAACCCGACCACCGAGTACCTCGAGCGCGTTCTCCTCCGGCTTGAGGCGCACCACGTCGTCGAGAAGGCCCTGGCCGTCGACGACCCCGAGCCGACGATCGGCGCCCTCATCTTCTCCTCGGGGATGGGTGCGATCTCCACGCTCGTTCTCTCGCTCGTGCGGTCGGGCGACGCCGTGCTCGCCGGCAGCGTGTACGGCTGCACCGACAGCCTCCTGCGGAGCCTCTCCAAGTTCGGCGTCGAGGCGGTGTTCTGCGACATGGGGGATCTCCGCGAGGTCGAGCGGACGATGGAGCGCCATCCCTCGATCGCCGCCGTCCTGCTCGAGTCGCCCGAGAACCCGACGCTGCGGCTGGCGGACATCGAGAAGATCTCGCGCATGACGGAGGCCCGCGGCATCCCGCTCATCGTGGACAACACATTCTGCTCCCCCTACCTGCAGCAGCCCTTCCGGCTCGGCGCCGATTTCGTCGTCCACTCGCTGACCAAGTACGTCAACGGACACTCCGCCTCGATCGCCGGCGCCGCCCTCGGCCCCTTCCGCTTCCTCCGGGAGGAGCTCTTCCCCTGGTACAAGGACCTCGGGGCGACTCCCTCTCCCTTCGACTCCTGGTTGAACGGCCTGACGGTGCAGAGCCTCGCGGTCCGCCAGAAGGAGCAATGCGAGAGCGCCTCGAGAATCGCGCGCTTCCTGCGGGAGCATCCCGCGGTGGCCCACGTCACCTACCCCGGCTTCGCGGACTTCCCGCAGGCGGAGCTGGCCCGCCGGCAGATGCGCAACGGCGGCGCGGTGCTGGCCTTCGACCTGGTCGGAGGGTTCCCGGCGGGCGAGCGGATGATGAACTATTTCGCGCGCAAGGACACGCCGATGGAGCTCGCCGTGAGCCTCGGGTCGGCGGTCAGCTACGTGGAGCACCCGGCCTCCATGACGCACGCCTCGATCCCCGAAGCCGACCGCCTCGCGCGCGGGATCACGCCCGGCCTGATCCGCCTGTCCGTGGGGCTGGAGGGCGCCGACTTCCTGATCACGCACCTCGACCGGTCGCTGCGGTCCGGCGCGGCCTCGGCGCGGTAGGATCGCCGCGGTGGCGGGCGTGTCCGGCGACGAGAAACGGGAAGCGCACGCGCGCGTCGTCGCGCGGCTGCGGGAGCAGGCCGGAGAAGTCCGGCGCCTGGTCACGGGCCTCGACGACTCGGCGCTTTCGACGCGCACGGATCTGGAGAAGTGGTCGGTCAAGGAGCTGCTCTGCCACCTGCTGCGCGTCCAGCAGGTCTTCGAGGGGCGCCTCGACCGCCTGCTGTCCGAGCACGATCCCGCGATCGCCAACTACGAGCCGGAGGAGGATCCGGAGTTCGGCAGGCTCGTGGCGCGTCCGGCGGAGCGGTCGCTTGCGGAGTATCTGGAGGGGCGGCAGCGCCTGATCGAGCGCCTGGCCATCCTCGAGCCGCGACAGTGGCATCGCCCCGGCCACCACCCCGACTACCCGAGCTACGACGTGCACTTCGCGATGGAGTACATGGCCCACCACGAGGCGCACCACATCTACCAGATCTTCCAGCGCCGGGCGCCGTTCGCGCCCGCGCCGCACTGATCTATCGGCTTGGCGCCGGCCCGGTTCGCTTTCGGCGCGACCGGGCGCTCTGCCTTCGCCGGGCGATCTCGAGCCTCGCTCGAAACTCCTCGAAGCGATCGAGCCTCCCCTCTTTCTCGGCCCAGGCTCGGATCGACTTCAGGTCGACGTCATTCCGGATGCCGATGAGAACGGCGGTCTCGAGGGACTGTGAATCCCCCCAGTGAAGGTATGCGGCCAGGCGGTCGCGGCAGGAATCGGTGGCCGAAAGAGTTCGAACCTGGAACCGGCCGGCCCGCACAAGCTCGGGACGGATCTCGTAGTCGCTCCCGATCGCCAGCGGTCCGGGCGGAAACTCGACGTAGAAGCGGCAGCTCGGGTGGAGGTATCGGTCGCCCCGGCGCTCGAAGCGGAGCGTGACCATGGCCGCGTCCAGCCGGTCGCGCGAGACGTCCCCGTGGACGATGAAGTCGAGGTCGACGGACTGGTAGAGACCCGCGGTATGGATGGCCGCACAGGCGCCGCCGGAAAGGACGGCGCGAATGCGCGCTTCTTCGAGAGCCCGGGACACCGCGCCGGCGACCTCGCCGATCCCAGAGCGTTCCCCCAGTCTCACAGGGGCTTGCCCGTACGGCGGGGACGCCGGCGCAGCGCCCCCACGCGGCCCTGAAGCTCCCGCTCGGGCGCGGTCAGTCTCAGGAGGTAGGCCTGAAGTGCGTCGTAGGCGAAGTAGCGGGGCTCGATTCGAAAAACGCGTGTTCGACCGACCGCGCGAGCCGCTACGAGACCGTCTTTCTCGAGACTCCGCAGGGCCTGCTGGACGCCGTTCACCGGGACATCCAGGAGCCGGGCCAGCTCGCGGGCGTAGCTCTCGCCGAGCAGGCGCAGCGCCAGGAGGACGCGCGTGCGCGTCTGACCGCCGAAGGGGGAAGACATACCGACCAACATGGTGATTATTGTGACCATATAAAATGGTCCATGTCAACCTCCGGAACCTCCGGAACATCGAGCCTCAGCAGGGGTGGGAGAGGAGCGCCGCGCTCTCCCGGAAGGAGGGCACGCCGGGGTTCTGTGACGAGCGGTCCCGCTTGCGGGACAAAGCGCAGAACCGCCTCGCTACCCTCCCGTAATCCCGAATGCTCTCAGAGGGGGTGAGCCATGAAGCGGAATCTCCTTGCGGCAGTGGCGGGAGGCGTGACGCTGGCGCTCGCGGCAGGATGCGCTCACGGCAACGGTTCGGCGTCGGCGGCCGGCGTGCGCATCGCCACCAACGCGCAGGACGTCGCGGGGTGCGAGAAGCTCACGCAGGTGCGCCTGTCCGGCACGTTGACGGCGGCAGCGGCGCGGGAAGAGCTCCAGAACCTGGTGCGCTCGAAGGGGGGCAACGTCCTTCTGATCGCTGGCGGCGAGGGGACACCGAGCTCGGGCGTCGCCTACCGCTGCTCCGGCGGCACGACCTCCGGAAGCCCTTAGCGGCTGGCTGTCAGGCCTCTGGCGATTCGACCGGAAGGCCGAGCTGCGGA
>JBOGJK010000245.1:0-1689 GCA_050745345.1 Thermoanaerobaculia bacterium | reverse complement strand
CGTAGGGCTGTACCAGCTCGAGGAAGGCCTTCTTCTCATCCAGAAAGATGATCGGCGCGACAAAGTCCAGCCACGTCCGGTCGTCCTCGGGGAGCGAGGCGAGGCGCTCCTTCTGGCTCGGCTCCTCCTGGGCCTTGGTGCTCGCTCCGACGACTCCCGGGGCCGACGGCCCTTCGACCGTGAGTGGCCTGGCGCGCGGATCGGAAACCGTCGTGAAGGCGGCGCGCATCCGATCCCACCCTTCGGCCGGAATCGGTGGAGGCGCGAAGAGTTGTGCCTGGTCCGGGTAGCCGGCGCGCTCGGCGCGGATCTGCTCGACGATCCGAGCGACCTCACAGCCGTCGGCGCAACTCTTCGGCGACGCCTGCCGACAGGCCGGATCGTCCCCCGGTGAGGCGGGCGGCGGTCCCGAAGCCTCTAGGCAGACCTCCGCGATGCCCTTCAGGCAGGCCGAGGGCTGGATGAGAACGGCGTCGGGTTGGGAAGGAGTCCAGAGGCTCCGAAGCCCTCCGATTCCGGCGCGATAGAAGAGGTACCGGCGCTCCTTCCGCGCGGCGCCCGCCGTATCCGAGTAGCTCCACAGCTCGAGGTCCCGGAACACCGCGTTGCAGGCCAGAAACTCTCGGAGGTTCTGTGGTTCGCCGTAATGAACGACCATCCGCCCCGCGTCGGAGGCGACCCCGCCGTAGGTCGTCGCCGCGAGTTGCACGAACTGTTCATAGCGTCCCCGGTATCCGAGGCCGAGCGGGGTGGGCAGCCCGGGCTGCTCGCGCCTCTTCCAGAATTCCTCCCGGAACGTCTCTCGCTGGCGAGGCTCCCTCAGCTCCAGGAAGAGCTTTTTCTCCTCCGGGAAGATGATCGGCGCGACGAACTCGAGCCACTTCCGGTCGTCCTCGGGAGGAGGGCTCTTTCCCGCGAGCAAGTCGGGATTCTTCGCGGCTTCAACGGTTCCGGACGGTCCGACGACTCCGATCACTCTTGCCTTCGGTTCGGAGGAGCTCGCCGAGCGGTTCTTGATCGCGTCCATGCCTTCGAGAGAGACCTTCTCGGGCTCCAGCAGCTGCACCGCTTCCATCTGCCCGCCAAGAGCCGACCCCTGCAGCGTGGAGATCTCGTTCCAGACCTTGAAGACCTCGCAATTCTCGAAGCAGGTGGTCTCGGAGCAGGCATCCCCATATGGTTTTCGGCAATCAATGCCGAGCTCGGGGAAGCTCTTCCGGCACGAAGTGATCGCGAAAACGTCTCTGTCCGGTGTGCCGACCGTCCAAAGGCGTCTCGGCTCCATCATCGAGCGGCGGTAGAAGAAACAGCGTCGTCCTCGATTGCCCAGGCTGCCCGCCGAGGCGTAGGTCCAGATTTCGAGATCCCGAAACGTCGCCGTGGCGCTTGTCGAGCACGACTCGAGCTTGTCGATCGAGGCCGGCTCCCCGTAGCGGATCACCATCCGCGCCGCTTCGTTGGGCCAGCGGTCGTACTGCGAGTCGGCGAGCTGGCGCAGCTCGGCGTAGCGGGCGCGGTAGCCTGGACCGAGCGGGGGTCTCAGGCCGTCCCGTTCGCGCCGCTTCCAGAACTCCTCGCGGAAGGTCTCGCGCTCGTAGGGCTGTACCAGCTCGAGGAAGGCCTTCTTCTCATCCAGAAAGATGATCGGCGCGACAAAGTCCAGCCACGTCCGGTCGTCCTCGGGGAGCG
>JBOGJK010000244.1:0-8244 GCA_050745345.1 Thermoanaerobaculia bacterium | reverse complement strand
ATCCAGGCTACTGGCGGGAGGGGTACCCCAGGTGCGAGGGGGTCGTCTTTCGCTTCGGTGTTTCGCCCGAGGAAATTCGCAGCGAGTTTCTGGCCGGGAGGCTCTCGATCGCTTCGGATCTGCTTCCGGCCGACGCGGAGGCCTTCCGGCACGATCCCCGATTCGCCGCGAGCTACCGGGAGAGTCCGCGCCTGACGACGTACTACGCGACCTTCAACAGACAGCGGGGACCTCTCCGGGATGCGGAGCTCCGCCGAAGCCTGGTCCGGAGCATCGACGTCGCGGGACTCGTCCGCCGCACCCTCGGGAGGCTCGCCATCCCGGCACACGGCATCATCCCGCCGGGCCTACTTGGCTACTCGGCAGCCGGCCCGGGCTCCGGACCCGTATCGGGAGCGGCCGCTGCCTCGGATAGCTCGGCCGAGGCGACGGTCTCGCGAGAGACGGTCGACCTCTCGGCAGGGGTCCACCCCGTCTTCTTCGGCGAGTTCTCGGCTTTCTTCCGGGAGCTGACGCAGGCCTTTCGCGACAGCGGATTCCAGATCCGGCCGATCAACAAGACCATGGCCGAGTACATGAAGGTGCAGCGGGCGGGAGAAGGGGACCTGAACATCGGACGGTGGAACGCGGACTATCCCGATGCCGACAACTTCGTTCACACGCTGCTTCACTCGGATGCGGGCTTTCTCGGCAAGTTCACAGGCGGATCGGGGCTCGACGAGCTCGCCGAACAAGGCCGTATCGAGACCGATCCGCGCGTGCGGCACACCATCTACCGGCAGGTCGAGGAGCTGATCGCCCGGGAGGCCCTGCTACTGCCCCTCTTCCACGACCAGGTCTACTGCTTCGTGCGGCCCGAGGTCGAGGGGCTCACCTCTGTCGGCCAGTCGAACCCGGTCGTCACCTACGAGAACCTCTGGATCCGCCGTTAGAGGCGCGACTGCTGCCGCGAAGATCGGGCATGGCGGAGAGGACGGGATTCGAACACGTGATAGAGGTTTAGGCCCCTATGGCGGTTTAGCAGGCTTTCGGCCGCGGCGGCCGAGAGTTTCTAGCTCGGAGAGGACCGCAGTCCGCCGATCTCGGCGGATAAGCAGCGGAATGCGAAGCCCATGTTTCCCCTGAGGCGCCGTATTCGAAGTTGGCGGAGAGGACGGGATTCGAACCCGTGATAGAGGTTTAGGCCCCTATGGCGGTTTAGCAAACCGCTGGTTTCAGCCACTCACCCACCTCTCCGCAAGTGGTCTGGTCGACCGATGTTAGTGGATACGCTTCGAGAAGCAAACCAGCGGTTGCGCGCTACACGCGCCCGCCGGGTAGACGCCGGCACGAAGCCGGCACCGCCTCCGGCCCAGCCACTCACCCACCTGGCTTTTGGCCACGGCGGCCGCTGCGCGGCCAGCGGCCGAGAGTTTCAAAACCCCGAGGCCCGGTCGCGGTGCCGGCTGGGGGCGGGCCGCCGGCCGTTTCGGTTCGAGCCCGGAGACCGGATATCTTCTGCCGGCCCGTGGGCGGAAACGCCGGCGGCGAATAATACACGAATGCACGCCTGACCCCATCGCCCGATGCGCCGTTTGTGGATTCTGGTTGCCGTCGTGATCGCTGCGGGAGCGGGGGTCTGGCTGTACCGGAACGCCTCGCTGCCTCGGCTGCGCCGCGAGTTCCTGCCGTGGATGGAGCGCCTGGGAAGCTGGAGAGACGCCTGCGAGGCGACGCGCCGCGCGATGCGAAGCCGGGTCCCAGTCGATTCGGACCCGGACGGGATCGCGGAGCTCCGAACCTGGGCATGGGAGGGACTCGAGCGGGTGGCCTATCTCGAGTATCGCGTTGAGAGGCCCACACATGAGATCGGGCCGAGCCTCGAGAAGACTTCCGGCAACGTTCTCTTCACGGTCGGCGGATTCCGGCCGGACGGGGCGCGTGTGGAGAGGAGCGCCATGGCGATCGTGGCGGTGGAGTGGGGGGTTGGCGAGGCAACGCCCTCACCCCAACCCTCTCCCGGAGGGAAAGAGAGCGGAAGGCCCTCATCCCAACCCTCTCCCGGAGGGAGAGGGAGCGGAATGCCCTTACCCCAACCCTCTCCCGGAGGGAGAGAGAGCGGAAGGCCCTCACTCCAACACTCTCCCGGAGGGAGAGGGAGTGGAGCGCCCTCACCCCGACCCTCTCCCGGGGGGAGAGGGAGCGGAGCGCTCTCGCCCGTACCCTCTCCCGCAGGGAGAGGGGGGATCTCCGCACGGTTCGCGCGCCGCGTCTCCGAGCATAGCGAGACGAGCCCGCGATTCCGCGACGCGACGGCCGAGGCGGGGCTGGGAGCCCCTCGAAACGATCCTCCCTACGAGCTGACTAACCGGTTGATCGCCGGCATCTGGCCGGGATCGGGCGTCGCGGTCCTCGACTCCGACCGCGACGGCGACGAAGACCTCTTCGTCGGTGACGGGGTCCGTTCGATCCTCTACGAGAACGACGGCCGGGGGCACTTCACCGACGTCACACGGAAGGCGGGCCTCGCGAAGTCGGAGACGGAAGGGATCCCGGCCACGGGTGTCGCCGCCGGCGACGTGGACGGCGACGGCTTCCCCGACCTCTTCGTCACCGACTCCTTCGGCCCCGCACGCCTCTTTCGCAACAAGGGAGACGGCACGTTCGAGGAGATCACCAAGCGTTCGGGCATCGCGATCTCCGGCAACACGCGCTCGGCATCCTTCGCCGACGTGGACGGCGACGGCGACCTCGACCTCTTCGTCTGCGCGACGGGAGACTACTACCGGCAGATGCCCGACCCTCCCTACGACGCGAACGACGGAAGGGAGAACCGCTTCTATGTCAACGACGGCCATGGCCGCTTCGCCGACGCGACCGCGGCGTGGAGGCTGGGCGGCGCCACCAGGTGGTCCCTCTCCGCTCTCTTCGCCGATTACGACGGGGACCGCCGCGTGGACCTTCTGGTGACCAACGACTTCGGCTTGAAGAATCTCTACCGCCACGGCCGCGGACGCTTCCTGGACGTGACCAGGAAGGCCGGCGCCGAGGCACGCGCCTACGGGATGTCTGGCGCCTGGGGGGACTTCGACGGCGACGGCCGGCTCGACGCCTACACGACCGGCTGCGACACCCAGTGGTACTTTCTGCACGAGTACCCGGCGCTCCCCGTAGGGCTGACCGGCCGGCTCTTCCTGCCGGTCGCGATCGACTGGATGGAACGGATGACCAGGGGGAACACGCTCCTGCTCCAGCGCGTCGACCACACATTCCAAGATGTGACTAGCCGATCGGGAGCGGCGCAGGCCGGCTGGAACTGGAGCGCCGTCGCCGCAGATCTCGACAACGACTCGTGGCTGGATCTCTACGCGACCAACGGAATGTGGGGGGACGGCCGGGACCGCGACCGGGAGCTCGAGTTCTGGTGGGAGACGCTGGCGTACTGGAACGACTACGTCGCGGGCAGGAAGACCTTCGACCGCGAGGGGGCCGGCATCGCCGGGATCGAGCGGGACCGGTACTTCCACAATCGCGGAACCGCCGCCGATCCCTTGTTCGAGGACCGCGCCTTCCTCGACGGGCTCGATCTCCAGTCGAACGGCCGCGCCGCCGTCGTTTTCGACGCCAACGGCGACGGCGCGCTCGACCTGTACGTCCGCTCGGTCCAGGCACCCGAGGCGCTCTTCCTCGGAAGTCGGCGAGCCGGGGAGCACTTTCTTCGTCTTCGCCTTGCCGGCGTGCCCGGCCGGGACAACCGCGACGGCGTCGGCACCCGCGTCGCCGCCAGCCTGTCCGGCGGGCGGCGTCTCGTGATCGAGATGGGCAACGCCAGCGGTTACCTCTCGACGGGAAGCCCGATCGCGCACCTGGGGCTCGGAAAGGCGACGCGAGTGGAATCGCTCGCGGTCCGCTGGCCGTCGGGACGAGTGCAAGTCCTCGGCCGGATCGACGCCGTAGACCGGACGCTTCTCGTCGACGAGGAGCGCGGTGTTCAGGTCTTCCCGCACCGCCCGGAGTAAACTCGGAGGCTCGATGGAAGCGGTTCGGGAACGAGAGCCCCACCAATACGACGTCGTGGTCGCGGGCGGCGCTGTGGCCGGCGCCTCGACCGCGATCCTGCTGAAGCGCGGCCGGCCGGGGCTGCGCATCCTCGTCGTCGAGAAGACCGACCGGTTCGACTGGAAGGTCGGCGAGTCGACCGTCGAAGTCTCCGCCTACTTCCTGACGCGCGTGCTGAAGCAGTACGACCACCTCTCGCGCGAGCAGCTCCCCAAGCAGGCCTTCCGCTTCTGGTTCGTCAACGACCGGGTCACCTGTCTGCGCGAGGCCTCGGAGACAGGACCCACACAGCTCGCCCGCACCCCTTCCTTCCAGCTCGACCGCTCGAAGCTCGACGAGCGCCTGCTCTCGGTCGCCCGCGAGGAAGGGAGCGAGGTCTGGCGGCCGGCGAAGGTGACCGCTTTCGAGCTGGGCGGGCAGAAAGGCAACACCGTCACGGTCGAGAGGAGCGACGGCTCCCGCCACACGGTCCGCTGCAAGTGGCTCGTGGACGCGACGGGGCGTCAGGCGCTGCTCGCCCGCAAGCGCGGCGGCGTGACTCCGATCGAGACGCACCCGACATCGGCCATCTGGGTCCGCTATCGCGGCGTGCGGGACATGGACGGCGTCTCCGTGGCGGGAACGGACCCGGGCGACCCCTGGGCGCGCGCGGTTCTCACGGCGCGGCGCCTGGCGACCAACCATTTCACCGGTTGGGGCTACTGGATCTGGTTCATCCCCCTCAAGGACGGAGAAACCTCCGTGGGCCTCGTGTGGGACAGGAGGCTGGTCGACCCGGAGGGGAAGACGCCGCTGGAGAAGCTCACGCGCTTCCTCGACGGAAACCCGCTGTCGCGCCAGCTGCTCGAGGGCGCCACGCCAATCGAAGGAGACTGCCGCTACTATGCGCATCTCCCCTACTTCGTGGACAAGTTCATCGAGCCGGGATGGGCGTGTGTGGGCGACGCGGGAGGCTTTCTCGACCCCTTCTACTCGCCGGGCCTCGATCAGATGTCCTTCTCCGTCTGGACACGCACCCGGCTGATCCTGGAGGCGCTCTCGGGCGCGCCGGCCGGGAGGATGGCCGAAGCCTGCGCGGAGCACAACCGGCGCTACGACCGCTACTTTCGCTATTTCTACGAGTCGATCTACCGGGACAAGTACTACGTGATGGGCGACTACGACACGATGACGGTCGCGTTTCTGCTCGACACGGCTCTCTACTACTTCGCGGCGGTCATGCCGGTCTACCGCTGGTCGCACGAGCGGCTCGGAGTGCCCCCCTACTTCCAGGACGGCGCCGAGGTGGGCTTCTACCCGATCCGCTTCTACAACCGGCGGCTCGTGAAGATCGCGCAGCGCAAGATGCGGCTCGGCATCTACGGCAACCACAATGCCGGGCGCCGTCCGAAGTTCGTCGGCTTCTCGGTCCGATCATCGATGTGGGTGATGCTCGCCCACGGCCTCGCGCGCTGGGCGAAAGCGGAGCTGGCCAACGCCTGGACCTACGTCGTGAGACCTTCGGCCGCGGCGGTCGCGGACGACCGGCGGCCGGGGGTCTTCAAGACCGGGGCGGAGCCGGCGACACAAGCGCCGCAACCACTC
This sequence comes from Thermoanaerobaculia bacterium, assembly GCA_050745345.1. Lineage (GTDB taxonomy): Bacteria > Acidobacteriota > Thermoanaerobaculia > UBA5066 > Gp7-AA6 > DATBFU01. The sequence goes on along the minus strand of JBOGJK010000244.1, from coordinate 2,622 downwards.
GATTCTTGACGCGTCCGATCGCTCTGGTCACCGGGGCCTCGAGCGGCATCGGGTTGGAGCTGGCCACACTGCTCGCCCGGGACGGACACGACCTCGTCTTCGTCGCGCGCAGCCGCGAGCGACTGGAAGACATCGCCCGAGGTCTGCATGAGGAGTATGGCGCGAGCGCCACCGTCATCGCCCGCGACCTGGCGGATCCGGACTCCCCGCGCGCCGTGGCTCAGGAGGTCGAGGCGAGGGGCCTTCTGGTCGAGGTCCTGGTCAACGACGCGGGCCTCGGGCTCTACGGACCCTTCGCCGAGACACCCCTCGAGAAGGAGCTCGCGATGATCCAGGTCAACCTGGTCGCCTTGACCGAGCTCACCAAGCGTCTGCTCCCCGGCATGCTCCAACGCCGCCGCGGACGGATCCTGAACGTCGCCTCGACCGCGGCCTTCCAGCCCGGGCCGCTGATGGCCGTCTACTACGCCGCCAAGGCGTACGTCCTCTCCTTCACCGAGGCTCTGGCCGAGGAGACTGCCGGCACCGGCGTCACCGTCACCGCGCTCTGTCCGGGCCCCACGAAGACGGAGTTCCAGAAGCAGGCGGGCCTCGAGATGTCGCTTCCCCTGCTTCGCAGCCCGCTCGTGCTGGACGTGAAGACGGTGGCGCTCACGGGCTACCGCGGGATGATGCGTGGCAAGCGCGTCGTGATCCCCGGCTGGGCGAACAAGCTCCAGGTCCAGGCGGTGCGCTTCACGCCGCGGCGGCTGGTCACCGCGCTCGCGCGTCGGGCTCAGGAGACCCGCAGACCGGGGCGGGGTCATGCGAGCGCCCGTTAGAGCCCTCGCCGGCTTTCTCTGGCTTCTCCGGTTTGACGCGGCGGCCTCGCCTCCCGATGTCGCCGGCGAGAACGGCCGCATCGTCGCCGTCCGCGCGCTGCGGCCTCCCGAAGGGCCCGCCGGTCAGGCCGCCCGCGAGCTGCTGGAAGAGGTCGCCGTTTCCTCCATCACGTACTGGAGCGGAGGCCTGCAGGTGAGGGGCTATCTCGCGATCCCGAAGAAGGGGGAGAGACTGCCCGCGGTGATCTTCAACCGCGGGGGGAACCGATCCTTCGGCGCGCTGACCGAGGAGCGGGCCCTCACACAGCTGGGAGGCATCGCAAAGTGGGGCTACGTCGTCGTCGCGAGCCAGTACCGCGGCGGTCCCGGAAGCGAGGGGAAGGAGGAGTTTGGCGGCGCCGACGTGGACGACGTCCTCAATCTGATCCCGCTGTTGGAGTCGTTCCCGAAGGTCGATCCGGCTCGCATCGGGATGTTCGGGTGGAGCCGGGGCGGGATGATGACGTACCTGGCGCTGACCCGGACCGACCGGATCGCGGCGGCGATCGTCGGCTCGGGCGTCACGGATCTGCCGGACATGCTCGCCCGCCGCCCGGAGATGGAGGACGTGTTCACCGCGCTCATACCCTCCTATCCGGAGAAGAAAGACGAGGTGCTCGCCGCGCGCTCTGCCGTGCGCTGGCCCGAGAAGCTCCACAAGAAGACGCCGATCCTGATCCTCGCGGGCACGGCCGACTGGCGCGTCCATCCGAAGCAGGCGCTGGACATGGGCGCGGCCCTGCTCGAAGCCAGGCACCCGTACCGGCTCGTGATGTTCGAGGGGGGCGAGCACGGCCTCTCCGAGTACCGAGAGGAGGGCGACCGGCTCGTCCGGGAGTGGCTCGACCGCTACGTCCGCGACCGCAAGCCCTGGCCCGGCCTGGACCCGCACGGGGACTGATGGATTCGACTCTCGGAGCCCCCAGAAGAGCCCACCGCGATCTCAATGTGCTACATTGTGCTACATGAAGGCGGCCAGCCGGCGGGTGGGCGTTCGACAGCTCCGGCAGAACCTGAGTGTGTACCTGCGACGTGTCGCGTCGGGCGAAACGCTGGAAGTCACGGAGCGAGGGCGGCCAGTCGCCCTCCTCGCGCCATTGCTTGACGCCTCGAGTGGGATGCAGGAGCTGATCACCACGGGCCGCGCGACAGCGCCGCGCGGGGACCTTCTCGAGCTGGGCCCGCCCAGGCCTGGCCGCGTCGGCCGGCGCCTCGGCGAGGCACTCAGACAGGAGCGGGGCGAACGCCTTTGAAGCGCGGTCTCGCCTATCTGGACTCCTCCGCGATCGTCAAGCTCGTGGCGCGGGAGGCAGCGAGTCTCGCCCTCTTCGAGTTCCTGAAGGACTGGCCCGAGAGGGTCTCGAGCGGCCTTGCACGCGTGGAGGTCACGCGGGCCCTTCGCCGGGCCCGGGCTTCGCTGTCGCTGCGGCGACGATCCGAGGATGTCCTCGCGCGGATCGCCCTCGTGCGTATCGACGACGATGTGCTCGAGACGGCATCCCGTCTCGATCCGCCGGAGCTTCGCTCACTGGACGCGATCCACGTCGCCACTGCTCTTTCGCTCGCCCCGGGCTTCGGCGTTTTCGTGGCCTACGACCGACGTCTCTGCGATGCCGCCCGGAGTGCCGGTCTACCGGTGTCCTCGCCGGCCTGAGCGACTGATCCACTCCCGCCCGGTGCGACACGTCTTGTAGACTGATTCCGCGGAGGAGTGGCCGAGTGGTTTAAGGCGGCGGTCTTGAAAACCGCTGTACCGGAAACG
>JBOGJK010000243.1:0-2568 GCA_050745345.1 Thermoanaerobaculia bacterium | reverse complement strand
GTCCCCGGAGGAGGCGGGGCGCGAGAGCGAGAGGCCGACGGCGATCCCGGAGACGACGTCGCGCGCCGAGGCTTCCGAGGGCGCTTCGAACCGAAGGGAGGAGAGACGCCCCAGGTGAGAGAGCAGGGGCGAGAGCTCCTTCAAGTCGGAGAGCGTCTCCGATTCGGGGCAAGCGGGATCGATCGCGAGCTCGACGGGCTCGGTCGGCGAGGCGCTCCGCTCGCCGCGGAAGTTGCGCACGCGCGTCACCAGCGAGCGCAGGGCTTCGACCGACCGCTCGGCCCGGCCGTCGGTCCACTCGACGCGCTCGCGCGGAAACGCCGTCAAGATCAAGGTCCCGGCCCGCCCGGTCAGCTTCTCCCAGATCTCCTCGGTCACGAAGGGCATGAACGGGTGGAGCAGGGCGAGCGAGTCCTCCAGGCAGCGGGAGAGCGTTTCGCGCGCCGCCTCGCGGCTCTCCGGCGCGGCGCCCCCTCCCGCCAGGCGCGGCTTGACCATCTCGATGTAGCCATCGCACAGCTCGTGCCAGACGAAGGCGTAGATCGCCTGCGCGGCCTCGTCGAACCGAAACAGCTCGAGCTGCCGCCGGATCTGCCCCGCGGCGGCGGAGAGCCGCGAGAGGATCCAGCGGTCCGGCAGCTCCAGCCGCCGTCCCTCGGGCGCCCCGCCGGGGCGCTCCCCCTCGAACTGGCCGAGGGCGAAGCGCGAGGCGTTCCAGAGCTTCGTCGCGAAGGCGCGGGAACCGGCCAGACGCTGCCGGTCGAGCGAGACGGTCGGCCCGCTCGACGCCGCCGCGGCGAGCGCGAAACGAACCGCGTCGGCGCCGAACTCCTCGACCGCTTCGAGCGGGTCGATCACGTTGCCCTTCGTCTTGGACATCTTCTCGCCACCGACACGCACGAGGCCGTGCAGGTGGACGGTCGAGAAGGGGACCCTGCCGGGGACGTGGAGGCCGGCCATGATCATCCGCGCCACCCAGAAGAAGAGGATGTCGTAGCCGGTCACGAGGACGTCGGTCGGATAGAACACGCCGAAGTCGGGGGTCTCGACCGGCCAGCCTAAGACGGAGAAGGGCCAGAGCTGCGAGGAAAACCAGGTGTCGAGCACATCCGGGTCCTGCTCCAGCCGACCCGAGCCGCACGAGGCGCAGGCGGCCGGGTCCTCTTCGGACACCGTGACGTGTCCATTTTCGCAGTAGAAGGCGGGGATGCGATGCCCCCACCAGAGCTGCCGGGAGATGCACCAGTCGTGGATGTTCTCCATCCACGCGAAATAGGTCTTCCCCCACGACTCGGGTGCGAAGCGGACCGCCCCGTCGCGGACCGCGCGGATCGCCGGGAGCGCGAGCGGCGCGATCTTCACGAACCACTGTGTGGAGAGGTAGGGCTCGATGACGGCGTCGCAGCGCTGGCAGTGGCCGAGGCCATAGCGGTGGTCCTTGGTCTCGACGAGCCGGTTCTCGGCGGCCAGCCGCTCGAGCACCTTCCGGCGCGCCTCGAACCGGTCGAGGCCCGCAAACGGCGCGCCGGCCTCCGCCGTCATGCGGGCGTCGGGGCCGATCACGACAACGGCAGGGAGGCGATGCCGCTGCGCCGTCGCGAAGTCGCTGGCGTCGTGCGCCGGCGTGACCTTCACGATCCCGGTCCCGAAGGTCCGGTCCACCAGGATCGAGTCCTCGACGACCGGCAGCTCCCGTCCCACGATCGGCAGCACCGCGTGCTTGCCGCGCAGCTTCGCCGTGCGCGGGTCCTCCGGGTGGATCGCGAGCGCCGTGTCTCCCAGCATCGTCTCGGGGCGTGTCGTCGCGACCACGGCCCCCGCGGGGACCCCGGGCACGTCGTAGCGGACCTGGTAGAGCTTGCCGTCCACCTCCCTGTGCACGACCTCCAAGTCGGAGACCGCCGTGCCGCAGCGCGGGCACCAGTTGACGACGTAGCGCCCGCGGTAGATCAGGTCCTCCCGATAGAGCTGCACGAAGGCGCGCCGCACGGCGCGGGACAGTTCCGGATCGAGCGTGAAGCGCTCCCGCGTCCAGTCGACCGAGCAGCCGAGGCGCCGGAGCTGCTTCAGGATCGCTCCGCCCGCCTCCTTCTTCCAGGCCCAGACGCGCTCCACGAACTTCTCCCGGCCGAGGGCGCGCCGGTCGGTTCCCTCCCGGGCAAGCTCCTTCTCGACGACCATCTGGGTGGCAATGCCGGCGTGATCCATGCCGGGCACCCACAGCACGCGGTGGCCCTCCATCCGCTTCCAGCGGGCGAGCACGTCCTCGAGCGTGCGGCCCAGGGCGTGCCCCATGTGGAGCCGACCCGTGACGTTGGGAGGCGGGATCACCATGACGAAGCGCGGCGAGCTCGCCGGCCCCGATGGCTGGAAGCGCCCCTCCGCCTCCCAGAGGCGGTACCACCGCTCCTCGAAGGAGGCGGGATCGAAGGTCTTCTCGAGCCTCCTCAAGGCGTCGGATGTTTCGGGCGAGGCCGCTCTTTCGGGCATAAAAAAAAGGGCTCGGAGCCCTTTCATTTATCACACACGCAAGCGGCTCACTCGAGGCCGGCTTCGAGCTCCTTGATC
>JBOGJK010000242.1:0-1873 GCA_050745345.1 Thermoanaerobaculia bacterium | reverse complement strand
TACAACTGCGGGTTGAACATCTGTCGATACAGTTCCTCGCACGGCAGGCCACGCCTGCCGCGCTCACGCAGGACACCCAGTACCGTTTCGGCGTTCTGCATTACGCATACCTCCCGGCCTTCGAATGTCCGGTCACCTGGCCCCCTTCGCCCGTGCGGACGGCGTTACCGCCCTCCCTGGTGGGGCGTGACTCCCACGACTACTACGGGGCCTGCGTCACCATAGGGCTCGCGCCCCTTAGGCGATCCCACGTTCGTCTCTGTCATACGTGCTAGCGTGACTTAGGCGGCCCACTCATCTCCTTGAATGCCCTCGCTGGGCATCGCTCCACGCTCTGGAGGTTGCATCGGCGCCGCTACCATACCGACGCAGAGCGTGGCGCCGGTCTCAGGTGACTTTCCGGCGGATTCTACTTTGTATCGTCTGGAGATTAGGCTTCAGGCAATCCAGCTTTCGCCATATCACGCGGGTCCCGCAGCGGCCCACCTTCGTCACCTTCGCGATGTCCGCTGCTTCTCTGGGTAGGGTAGGCCGCAGGGCGAGGTGCCTGAATTCACAGGCCCTTTTCCCTGTGGCCCCCCTCCGAACCCGGCGTGATCGTTTCCGATCACCGGGCTCTCCAGTGACTACGCCGTGAGTGATGCGGTTGGGCGCTCACGTGTCGGCGGAGGACACCCAGCACTGTTTCGGCGTTTTGCATTTCGCATACCTCCCAGTCTTTGGTGTCCGGTCACCTGGCCCCCTTGGCCCGTGTGGACGACTTTCTCGTCCTCCTTGGTGGGGCGTGACTCCCACGACTACTACGGGGCCTGCGTCGCCATAGGGCTCGCGCCCGACAGGCGATCCCACGTTCGTCTCTGTCGTACGTACTAGCGTGATTTAGGCGGCCTACTCATCTCCTTGAATGCCCTCATTGGGCATCGCTCCCAGCCCTGGAGGTTGTGCCGGCAAGCATGCCATACCGGCACAGGGCGCGGCGCCGGTTTCAAGCGTCTTTCCGACGGATGGACCGTTGCATCTTCTGGAGATTAGGCTTCAGGCAATCCAGCTTTCGCCATGTCACGCGGGCCTCTCAACGCATCGCTCCATACACCTGGACACGACCGCTGATTTGCTGCCATGCTGTTGTCCCCATTCACCTTTCGGATCCAGGTTAGGCATTAGGCCCAGGAACGCTCCTCCAAGTTCCTCCCGGCTGAGCCGGGGATACGACCGAGCGCCTCGTGGCGCATCATGCTATGGTTCCCTTTCCCTTTCGGGTCCAGGTAAGCCATTAGACCCAAGAACGTTCCTCCAAATTCCTCCCAACTGTGTCAGGGATATGACAGAGCGCCTCGTGGCGCATCAGCGGTAGTAGGCGATCCGCTCTCCGACGGGCGTATTCTTGTCCATGTCCGCTGCCCCCTCTCGGCTTGCGGTCACGGCTCCGGCAGGAGGTCGCCTATCGGAGCCACTCTTTCTGTGCCTGCGGAGCCTTACCGCGTGGCCGGCTCGCGGCGTCGGCCGTACAGCTCCCAGACCTCGTCGGCGAAGTAGCCGCGGTGCCCACCGAGCGTCCGGGTCGAGGACAGCCTGCCGCTGGCCGCCCACCGGGTGACCGTCTTGGGGTCGACGGCGAACAGGGCAGCGACCTCGCCGGGAGTGAGAAGCCGCCTTCCCGAGGCCTTGGCCCGAGTGGCGGAGGACGGCGGGCGCCACGTCGTGTTGGTCGACGATACCGAGTCGTTGGACGATGTGGCCGGCGCGGTCGACCAGTTGCTGAAACGGCTGTTGCCCGACGTCCACCTGATCGTCGCGGGCCGCGCGGACGCGCTGCGCTCGGCCTATGGCCACTGGGCCCAGACGGTGCGCCGCTCGGGTGTCGGGGTCCTCT
>JBOGJK010000241.1:0-1913 GCA_050745345.1 Thermoanaerobaculia bacterium | reverse complement strand
AACCTCGCCTGCGCGCACGCGATCCACCGTGACGTCCGGATCAATTTCCTGGACGCCCCGGGCTACGGGATCTTCTCCCCGGAGGCGCGCGCGGCCGTCTCGGCCGCCGACGCCGCCCTCATCGTGCTCGACGCGGTCTCGGGCGTGGAAGTGCAGACGGAGAAGGCGTGGAAGTTCGCCGAGGAGTTCGCCCGCCCCGTGCTCTTCGTCATCAACCGGATGGACCGCGAGCGGGCGTCCTTCGAGAGGGCCCTCGAATCGCTCCACAAGAAGTTCGGCCGGGGTGTCGTGGCGCTCCAGATCCCCGTGGGAGAGGAGAAGGCCTTTCGCGGGACGGTCGACCTCGTGCGGATGGAGGCGCACCTCCACGAGGACGGCAAGCGGGTGGACGGCGCGATCCCGGAGGCGCTCTCCGGCCGCGCCCGAGAGGAGCACGAGCGGCTGGTCGAGATGGTGGCGGAGGGTGAAGACGCTCTGATGGAGAAGTTCTTCGCCCAGGGCACACTCGAGCCCGCGGACCTGCTGCCGGGGCTCCGGCAGGAGATCGCGGCGCGCAAGAGCTTCCCCGCCCTCTGCGCCTCCTCGGCCCTGGGCATCGGGGTCGTGCGGGTCCTGGACGCGTGCGTGGCGCTGCTCCCCTCGCCCGAGGGGTCGACAGCCGAAGGCACGGGCAAGGACGGCAAGCCCGTGAAGGTCTTCTGCAACGAGAAGGACCCGGCCGTCGCCCAGGTCTTCAAGACCGTCTCGGACCCGTTTGCCGGGCGCATCTCGTACCTCCGGGTCTCCTCCGGGCACTTCCAGTCCGACGGCAGCTACTGGAACGCGACGCGGGGGGTCCACGAGCGCTTCTCCGGGCTCTTTCTGCCGCAGGGCAAAGAGCACATCAACGTGTCGGAGGCGCGGGCCGGGGACATCGTGGCCGTCGCGAAGCTGAAGGAGACGACGACTGGCGACACGCTGACCACCAAGGACCACCCGGTCGTGCTGCCGAAGCTCTCCGTGCCGGAGGCCTCCATCGCCTACGCGATCGAGCCCAAGTCGAAGGGGGACGAGGACAAGATCTCGGTTGCCCTGCACAAGCTGATCGACGAGGACCCGTCGCTCCACTTCCAGCGCGAGGAGGAGACCAAGGAGTTTCACCTCGCGGGGGCCTCGCAGCTCCACGTCGAGATCGCGGTGGCGAGGTTGAAGAAGCGCTACGGGGTGGAAGTCATCCTCCACCCGCCGAAGGTCCCCTACCGGGAGACGATCAAGGGCAGGGCCGAGGCGCACGGGCGGCACAAGAAGCAGACCGGCGGCCACGGCCAGTTCGCCGACTGCCGGATCCGCGTGGAGCCACTGCCGCGCGGGGCCGACTTCGAGTTCGTGGACGACATCTACGGCGGCTCGATCCCGCGCAACTTCATCCCCGCCGTGGAGAAGGGGATCCAGGAGGCGCGCCGCAAGGGCTTCCTCGCTGGCTATCCGATGGTCGACTTCCGCGTGACCCTCTACGACGGGCAGTACCACGATGTGGACTCCTCGGAGCTCGCCTTCAAGATCGCCGGGGCGCTCGCCTACAAGGAGGCGATGGAGAAGGCCCGGCCCACACTGCTCGAGCCGATCATGAACGTGGAGGTCTCGGCGCCCAACGAGTACGTGGGCGACCTCATGGGCGACCTCTCCTCCCGCCGCGGCCAGGTGCAGGGGATGGAGACGGGAACCGACGACACCGTCATCCGGGCGCAGGTCCCGATGGCCGAGATGCTGACCTACGGCGCGCAGCTCCGGTCGATCACGCAGGGCCGGGGCACCTTCCACCTGGAGTTCTCGCACTACGCAGAGGTCCCGCACGGGATCCAGGAGAAGATCGTCGCGCAGTCCAAGGCGCAGCACGCCGCCGCGGAAGGAGCGTAGGGGCGTTAGTTGTCGGT
>JBOGJK010000240.1:0-1858 GCA_050745345.1 Thermoanaerobaculia bacterium | reverse complement strand
CCCTGGGGTGCGGCCGCGGTCGCCGGCGCGATCATGGTCTCGACCTTCGGGTGCGTCAACGGCCTGGTGCTCTCGGGCGCGCGCGTCTGTTTCGCGATGGCGCGCGACGGGCTCTTCTTTCGCGGTCTCGAGCGAGTCAACTCTGCGCACGTTCCGGGAAACGCTCTCTGGGCGCAGGCGGCGTGGGCGAGCCTGCTCGTGCTCTCCGGCAGCTACAGCGACCTCTTGAAGTACGTCATCTCGGCCGACCTGCTCTTCTTCGTGCTGCTGGTCGTCGCGGTCCCGGTTCTCCGGCGCAAGCGTCCGGAGCTGCCGCGCCCGTTCCGCGCGCCGGGGTATCCCGTGCTCCCGCTGGCCTACGCGGCCGCCGGGAGCGCGCTGATCCTGATCCTGCTCGCCGGGAACCCCCGAACGACCTGGCCGGGCTACGCCCTCGTGGCGACGGGCGTTCCGGTCTTCGCGCTCTGGCGGCGGCGCGCCGCGGCACGGGGCGCGCATCCCGAATGACCAACGGCCCCGTTCTGTACGACGTCGGCGTGGGGGCGATCGTCGCGGAGTACCCGGGCCTGACGGACGAGGAGGCCAATCGCCGAGCGGTCGCCCTGGGCCAGGCGCTCTTCGTCTCCTCGGCCGAGGGCCTGCTCGACGCGATCCCCGGAGCCCGGACGCTTCTTCTCGCCTTCGACCCGCTGCGGCTGTCGCACGAGGAAGCGCGCCGGCAGGTCCTTTCGAGATCGCTGGAGCCGGCGGCGGCCGGCTCCGGCCGCACGGTCTCGATCGCCGTGGCCTACGGCGGCGAGATGGGACCGGACCTTTCGGAGCTCGCTTCCCGCGCGGGGCTGACACCGGAGGAGCTCTCGCGCCGCCACTCGGCCGCAGACTACACGGTCGCCTTCCTCGGCTTTGCACCCGGCTTCGCGTACCTGACGGGGCTCGACCCGGCGCTCCACGCGCCGCGGCTCCCGACCCCGCGCCCGCGCGTGCCTGCGGGCTCAGTCGCGGTCGGCGGGCCGTACACCGGGATCTACCCCTCCGCCACACCGGGAGGCTGGCGGCTGATCGGGCGCGCCGCCGTCCGGCTCTTCGACGAAGAGGCGGACCCGCCCACGCTGCTTTCCCCGGGAGACCGGGTCCGCTTCGAGCCGGTCGGGGCACAGCGCCTTGCCGCGCTCGAGCGGGAGCTTGCGGCCGCCTCCGCGCGCTCCGACACCTCTCCCGGCGGGCGGCCCGTCTTCCGGATCCTCAGGCCCGGCCTCTTCACGTCGATTCAGGGAGCGCCGCGCTTCGGCCGCGGCGCTTCGGGCCTTCCGCCAGGCGGGGCCATGGACGAAGGAGCGCTGGCGCGCGGAAACGGGCGGCTCGGCAACGCTCCCGGCGCGGCGGCCCTCGAGATGACGCTGCTCGGCCTGGAGCTCGACGTGGCCTGCGACGTCGGCGTTTGTCTGTCCGGAGCGGTGATCGCGGCCGAGAGAAACGGCGTCTCGGTGGAGGCATCCTCGCCTATCCGGCTCGCGGCGGGAGACCGGCTGCGGCTCGGTCCCGTGCGGGACGGGGTCCGCGCCTACCTCTGCGTCGAAGGGGGACTGCTGGCGCCCGGGCGGCTCGGCCTGACGCGACCGCTCGAGTGGCGTGAGATCCTGATGGTGGCCGGCGGCGCGGGCTTGCGGCGCCGCGAGGAGACGCAAGACACGCGCCCCGCAACGGCGGCGCCGGAACGCGGGGGGGGCGACCTCGTCCTTCGCGTCGTGCTCGATCCGCGCCGGGAGCGCTTCTTCGGCGAGCGGGCCGTCGAGGGTTTCCTCCGGTCCGCGTTCCGCGTCTCTTCGACGAGCGACCGGCGGGGGATCCGTCTGGAAGG
>JBOGJK010000239.1:0-4756 GCA_050745345.1 Thermoanaerobaculia bacterium | reverse complement strand
GGCGATCCCCTTCGCGCTGACCGGTGGCAACCTCCTGCTCTGGTTGCTCCACACGCTGGCGGCCACCTACGGCTGGAAGACCGAGTTTCACATGAGTGTCGCGGTCTGGGTCGGCTACATCGCTCTCTTCGGCACGGCCGTTCAGACCGCCGTCGTGATGGTCGTCTACCTCGAAGAGGCTCTGCACCGGAAGGCCGCGGACGGCCTTCTCACCAGGGAAGGAATCCGGGAGGCGGCAATGGAGGGGGCGGTGCTGCGCCTGCGCCCGAAGCTCATGACGGTCTTCACGGTCGTGGCGGGGCTTCTGCCGATCATGTGGTCGACGGCGACAGGTTCCGAGGTTTCCAAGCCCATCGCGACACCCGTCCTCGGCGGGATGCTGTCCTCTCTCGTCCATGTCCTGATCGTCACCCCTGTCATCTGGACGATGTTGAAGGAGCGAGATCTGAAGAGAGGCCGGCTCCGGGTCGGCGAGGTCAGTGACCTCTTGAAGGCGTGATGAGGCTGGAGGCCACCGGTGCGGCTTGGCGCTACGGCACCGGCGCGAGAGACCGATCTTCCCGTCAAGCCGACGGTGCCACTCCGGGGCGTGAGATCGCAGAAGGCCGGCACTTCGGTCGCCGAGCACGCTCCCTCGCGACGATAAAGACGCGAGACAGGAGCAGGATCGCCAGGAGCGCGGCGTAAATCGCCGGCTCGGTCAGATCCTTCTTGACTCGCCAGATGAAGTGCACGGCGGCGAGCCCTCCGGCCAGATAGGCCAGCCGGTGGAGCCGCTTCCAGCGGACGAAACCCAGTCGGCGGACCGCGTTGGCCGTCGAAGTCACGGCGAGCGGGATCAAGAGCACGAACGCGGCAAACCCGACGAAGATGAACTTGCGCTTGGTCACGTCGGAGAAGAGGGCTCGAAGATCGAGGAGCTGATCGAGACCCGCGTAGGTGCTCGCGTGCAGGAGGGCATAGAAGAAGGCGAAGAGCCCGAGCATCCGGCGCAGCCCGACGGCCCAGGTCCAGCCGAGGATCTCCCGCACCGGCGTGCAGGCGAGCGAGGCGATGAGAAAGACCAGCGCCATCAGGCCGAGCTGGTTGAGCGCCTGGGCGATCGGGTTTGCCCCGAGATCGCCTCGCGCGGCCCGCAGCAGGATCGCGCCGAGCGGCGTGAGCGAGCCCAGGAAGACCGCGGGCTTCAGCCACGACCGGCGTCCTGCTCCCTTCGGTTTCGAATTCATGCCGCGGGCTAGAAGTACCGCCGCAGGTCCAGGCCGCTGTAGAGGCTCGCGACCTGATCCGCGTAGCCGTTGAAGGGAAGCGTCGGGCGGCGCCGGACTTCGCCGATTCGCCGCTCGGTCGCCTGGCTCCAGCGCGGGTGGTCCACGTTTGGATTGACGTTCGCGTAGAAGCCGTACTCGTGCGGCACGGCCGCGTTCCAGGTCGTCCGGGGCTGGTCCCGGGTGAGACGGATCTTCACGATCGACTTGATTCCCTTGAACCCGTACTTCCACGGCACGACGAGGCGCAGCGGCGCGCCGTTCTGGTTCGGAAGCGACTTTCCGTAGAGACCGGCGACCAGGAGAGTGAGAGGATGCAACGCCTCGTCGAGGCGCAGCCCCTCGACGTAGGGCCAGTCCAGCACGGGACGTCGCTGTCCGGGCATCTGCTCCGGATCGAGCAACGTCGTGAAGGCGACGTAGCGGGCGTGGGACGTCGGCTCCACCCTCCGGATCAGGTCCCCGAGCGGGAAGCCGACCCAGGGGATCACCATGGACCAGGCCTCGACGCACCGCATCCGATAGACGCGCTCCTCCAGGGGAAACCACCGCAGAAGATCGTCGAGGCCGAGGACCTGCGGCTTCTGGACTTCTCCCTCGATGGAGACCGTCCAGGGGCGCGGCTTCAGCGCGTGCGCCTGCGCGGCCGGATCTTCCTTGCCGGAGCCGAACTCGTAGAAGTTGTTGTAGGTCGTCACCTCTCGATAACCGGTCGGCGCTTCGTCCGTGCTGTAGAGGCCGCGCCTCGCGACCGGAAGGGCGGTCCCTGAGGCCGGCCCGGGGCTGCTCACACGGGACCCCTTCATCAGCCAGAGCAGGCTCCCGCCGACGCCCGCGGTTGTCGCCGCGAAGAGAAGCGAGTTCTTCAAGAATTCCCGCCGGTCCGCGTAAACGGCTTCCGGCGGGATCTCAGAGGAGGACAAAGCCTTGCCGAGCTTGTTCACGGTCCATCCTTGGATGGCCCGACGGTTGGAGAAGTTTCGCTTCTGGCGTCAGGAGCGTCTTTTCGAGCTCCTGCAGCCCCTCGACGACTAAGACCGGATGGGAACCCGCTTCATCGCGGATTGCCCACCTTCAGCGTCAGGGTCGTGAAGTGGCTCTCCCAATCGGCACCGGACCTTGCCGATGCCGTGACGAGAGTGCCCTTGATGAGCCACCACCCGGCCCGGTCGACTCGAACCGAGGCCCGTCCCGCGGCGTCGGTCTTTCGGGTTGCGCCGGACTTGTGCTCCGCCGGCGCGAAGCCGACGGACAAGTCCGGCAGCGGCCGGCCGTCGAGAAGGACCCGAACGGAGAGGTCGTCGCCAACAGCGAGGGTGGTGGGATCCTTCTCAGGAACGATCTCCAGGTCCATCCCGACCGGTTCCCCCCAAGACCGATCGTCTCCCGGATCTCCGATGCGCACGAACGTCTTTGAGTGCTTCGTGTAGACCTCCCGCCACCTCTTCGAGCCGCTCCTCTCCCATACGCGGCCGACCGTGTCCCAGGCGCCGATCTCTTCCAGGTACTCCTTCACCTGTTCCGGTTTCAGCTCGATGTCTTTCGGCCTCGTCTCCACCCAGATTGCGGCGATCCCGCTCTCCGGCACCTCGGTCGAGAGCGCCAGCGCGCTCTTGGCTGCCTTCCGATCGCGGATCTCCGCGTCTTTCGCGTTGCACCGAATCGCCGCGCGCGCGATCCGATCCGGCTGGATCGCGCTCTCGAGTGCGGGAAACCGCATCCCACTCGTCAGATCAAGGACGATCTGTTGACCCGGCTGAGAGGTTACGGAACGCGGCAGAAGCCACGTATCGTGCGCGGGCGCGGCGCCCGGGAGCAGGAGGAGAAGCCCGAAGAGGGCCAGTCCCCGAACGGGGCCGGCCATTGCGAGAGTCCAGTTTCGGCGGTTCATACGACCTCCACAACGAGGATCAAATACCCGTCGGGCCGCCCGGCGGCGCGGGGCGCCGGCCGCCCGCCTCGGCATCACAGCGGCGATCACTTCGCGGCCGGTTTCGGAGCGGGCAGCCGCACCTCGGTGGCCGTTCCGTCCTTTGCGCGGTGCACGACGACCCGCGAGCCGACGGAGGCGTCCGCCGCGGTCGCCGCCTCCTTCCCCCGGAAGTACTTCGTCGAGTTGTTGACGGGTATCGACACGGTCTGGCCCTCCTCGGTCTTCACCTCGATGCGGCTGGAGTCGGCCGCCGCAACCGTTCCCTTCACGTGCGTCCCGCCGCCGTGGGCGAGCAGGACCGCGGGAAGCAGGATCAGGGCGAGGACGGCGGCGAGGAGTGCGAGCCTTCTCATGGAATCCTCCCTTCGTTTCGTAGCGTCAGTGATGTGCATGTGTTGTCACCGGCGGAGAAGAAGTCTGTTTCTCACCCTCCAGGAATCGCTTCTCCTCCTCCTGTTCCCGGATCTCCTCGGGGCTGATCGGGTTCAGATCCTTCATCTCCTCCAGTTCCTGCGCGGTGATCCGTGGCAGATGCCGTAGGAACCGTACGAGCCTCCAGGAGTCGCGGTCGGCCTCCGGCGATCCGTCTCCCCAGGCGGGCATCCCGGTGAACCGCACACCGTTCTTGATGATGTAGAACAGCTCGCCGTCCGACAGCCCCTGCGTGCCGGGAGCGGTCATGTCGGGGGCCTTCGGGTAGAGGTTGCGTCCGATGTCGGTCGTGCCCTTGCCGTCGTTTCCGTGGCAGGAGGCACAGTGATCGGCTAAGTGCGCCATCCCTTCCCGGATCGCCTCCGGGCTCGCGGGCTCGGGGTTCCCGAGGTTCCGGGCGGCGCGAGGGATCGCGAGCCGGCGCAATCGCGTGGCGACGAAGGCCTCCGCGGCGCGCGGCTCGCGACGGGTACTGATCCCGTGGTTGAGCATGTCCACGGCCAGAAAGCCGACGCCGCCGATCAGAAGAACGGCGACGAGAAGCCCGGCCCGGGCAGCCCGGCCCATCCTGGCGCTCACTGCTTGACGTATTTGCCCGGCTCCCGGAGGAACTTCTCTTTGTCCTCGGTCGAGCAGAAATAGTAGGTCTTGCCGCCGTAGGAGACCTGCAGCTCGGGCTTCGGCTCGACCGACATGCCGCAGACGGGATCCACCAGCTTGCCCTGGGGAGCCGGGGCCTTCGTCGAATCGTGCGGTGTGGCGGTCTTCGGAGGTGGCGCCGCCCCCTTCGCCGGGGCGCCCATCTCGTGCCCCATCTTCGAGTGATCCATCGCCGGCGCGCCCTGCCCCGAGCCCGGCGTGGTCCACTCCGGAGGCGCCTCTTTGGATGCCGTCGCGCCGATGGAGAGCGACTGGTGGGTCTTCAGCTCCCCGAGCGCCGCCTGCAGATCGTCCATCGCGGCGCGCATCCTGGCGGGGTTGTTCGACTGGCGCGCCTCCTCCAGCCGCCGGTTGATTCGGTCGATGATCTGGAGGCTCTGCCGGGCGTGCTCGGCGCAGGTTCCGCCCTCAGCCTCCGGCGGTGCGCCGGAGTGGCCTGCGTGTTGCGCGATGGCCGCCGACG
>JBOGJK010000238.1:0-6159 GCA_050745345.1 Thermoanaerobaculia bacterium | reverse complement strand
CCCTCCGGTGGAGTGGGCGGCAACGGCCGCGTCAGGCAAGCTGCGTCATCCTGCCGCTCCGCGTCGCCGGAACAGGAAGTAGTGGTCGTTCACGTTCATGAGCTCGCGCAAGGTCGGATCAGCGAATACCGGTTCGCGCACGGCCAGCTCGTAGCCGCATGCGGCGAGCAGCCCGTCGAACGGCTGGCGCTCGCCGTCCTCCTCCATCGAGAGCAGGCGCCCGGCATCGTTGGGCACGATGAACAGCCAGGGCACCTGCAGGCGCTCGAGCAGCGCCAGCCAGCCAGCTATCGTGCGGTGGCTCATCTCCGAAAAGCTGTGCACGTTCACGGCGAGGTCGATGCGGCGGCCGGGCAGGCGTATGCCGATCTCATCGAGCGGAATCACCTCGGCGCGGTCCAGACAGCCGCGGAAGCGCAGGTAGTACTCGCACAGGAAGGTCGATTCCGGCACGGCGTCGGTACACAGATAGTGCAGGGCCGGAACCGCGGCGAGCGCCCGGTACGCGAGCCGGCCGTAGCCGGCGCCGATGTCGAGCACCGTGCTCGGCCCGTCTGGACGCTGTAGCAGGCCGAGCTGGCGGTCGAGGAAATACAGCTCGTTGATCGAGTCGAGCAGGTCCCGGCTCACCGGCGGCCAGCCCGGGTACTCGAAGGTCCAGCAGCCGAACAACCCGTCCTCGCTGAGCTTGCCGAGCAGTCCCTGCGTATCGCGCGCGGCGACGTCGCGCAAGTACAGGTAGTACTTGGGGTAGGCCTCGGCGCCGACCTTCCGGAACTGCCAGACGTAGGCGTTGTCGCCTCGGAAGGCGCGCAGGTTGAGGTCGCGTTCGAGGTAGCCTGGCTCCCAGAAGGTCCGCACCGCCATCGGCCCGGCGACGCGCGCATAGCGCTCGCGCAGCTCGAGCAGGCGCGGATGGTCCGCGCGCAGCTCGTCCTCCGCCCCGGTTGGCAGATTGCGGCTGGCATCGAAGCTGGCGTGCTGGTAGCGCGAGTCCGGCGGCGGCACACGCACGAGTTGGTAGCCGATACGGCGCAGCACGCCCTGCAACGCGCGCTTGAAGCGCGGCACCGGGCCGCGCCTCTCGGCTTTGCGCGCCTTCACCGTGCGCTCCCGGAAAGCCGCGACTGCCACCAGCGGCACGGGTCGGTGAGGCCCGGAATCGCCGAGGTCTTGGGACGAACGCCGGCGCAGTCCCCCGTCGACGTCGCCGAAGCGAGCCATCCGGTTCGGCCTGGGCTAATTGGAGTGAACCTCGATCACGTCACAAGGCCTCTTCGTCGGGTTAGCTGGAACCTCGCGCCAATTTCGTGAATTTCCCAGGTTCGTGGAGCACGCGCGGTGGCGCGACGGAGGGTCACTCTCGGAGATCGCCATCCCGAACGCCGCGCGTGGCCAGGGAGATCAGGAAGGCGTCGAGCCAGTTCGAGAAGCGTTGTGCCCGCTGCCGCCCGCCGAGACGGACCACGCGGCGCAGTCGTCGAAACGCCAGCCGCCGGTGCGTGACGCCAAACCGAACGACGTGGTCGTCGAAACTCAGGCTCCATTTCCGATGGAAGTGCTGCTCCGACGCGAGATTCCAGGCGTCGCTCCAGCGGAGCGTGAAGTACGGAATGTCGGAGAGCGCGAGGGGCGGCGGCGCCAGATAGGTTACCAGCGCCCCCGGCTCGAAGACAATGGAGCCTCCGGCGTGGCGGACGCCGAGGCTGAAGTCGAGATGTTCGGACGTCGAGAGGAGCGCTTCATCGAAGGGGCCGATCCGATCGAACAACGAGCGACGGGCGAATACACAGTGGAATTCTGCGAGCTCGGTGGGCTCCCGAACGAGCTGGCCGCGGACCGACGCCAGGGGAGTGCTCTCGAAGCGCTGCACTTCCTTCAGCCGTCGCACACCGCCCGCCTCGAGAATGGTCGTCAGGCCGCCCGCCACGTGAATCCGGGTATGCACGGGCCGGCCGATACAGATCAGCGGCGTGACGACGTCTGCCCCCGTCGTCTCGGCGCAGTCCAGAAGGGCATCGAGCCAGCCCGGCGCAAAGATGACGTCGTTATCCACCAGGACCAGATACGGTGTGGTGGCGCGGACCAAGACGAGGTTCCGGGCGCAGTTGGGGGAGACGCAGTGCGGCCGTTGAATGAGCTGTATCCCGCGCGCCGAGGCTTGGGCTTCGAGGTAACGGCGGACATGGCGCGGCGAGCCCGCGTCGACGTACATCAGTTCGAAGGGGACCGAGGTGGCGGCGTACAGTGATTCCAGCGACTCGCGAGTGAGACTGAATCGTTCTCGCTGCACGACGCCGATCGTCACGCGGGGTAGGCTCGGAGACACGCTCAACGCCTTCCCCCTTCCGCCCGTCGACATCGGGTATTACCTTCGAGCGACAGCCAGATCGTCATGAAAACGCGCCCCGACCCCGGACGATATCGATGAAGGCCGAGGTGATGGCATCCTCTTGAAAGTTCATGCGGCGGGCGTGCGCGGCGGCGGCGTCGGCCAGCGACCGGTAGACCGACGAGTCGTCCCAAAGCGCCGCCAGCGCCTGTTCCCATTCCGTGATCTCGGCATCCGGGTCGATGAGAATACCGCCCGGCCCCACCGCCTCCGGTAACCCGCCGAGGCGGCTCGCCAGCGCCGGGATGCCGCTCACCTGGGCCTCGCTGACGACACGGCCCCAACCCTCCTCCCAGCGGCTGGGAGCCAGGATCAGCTTCGCCGCAAGGTACACCGGCTTCATGTCGAGTCCCCACTTCCGCCAGTGTACGTTCCCCAAACGCGCGGCCTCCTTGAGCAGGGCGCGCCGAGACACCGCCGCAAGTTCCCACGATTCTACGAACTCGAAGGGAATGTCGGGCCGACGCCTGGCGAGCGCGAGCGCGATCTCGACGCCTTTGACCGGGTGAGGATTCACGAACACGACGCTCCGCCGCTCGCTCTGCACCCTGTAAAGGTCCGGCGTGACGAGGGGCGGCAGCACCGGCGGCCGGAAGCCGTAGGCTTGAGCGATCTTCGTCGCGGTAAAGCGAGAGTTGGCGAGGAAGCTCAGCCCCGGCCGTCGATTGGGAGAACCGCCGAGCTGGTGAAATTCGACGTCGTGGAAGTAGAGGATGGTGGCGATGCCAATTCCGGCGAATGCCTCCGCGAGCGGCACGGGGGCGCCCGACTGGACGACGACCACCGAGGGCCGGACGGCGTCCGCAACGGCGCGGACGTTCTCGACCACCGACGCCACGCGATACACCGGATAACCCATCTGAGTGTCGCGAGGCAGACCAGCCATGCTGGCGCTAACCCGACGCGCAAACCGGGACACACGGTTCCAGGCGCGGGACCGAAGCGACGTTGCGAGGACGCTGCAGTGCCACCCGCGTCTCATGAGGGCCAGGCAGAGTTCGTGGGTGGTGCTCTCCGATCCGCCCACCCGCTGAGGTAGGTAGGAATGGTTGGTCGCGAACAGACATCGCAACTGTCCCTGGCCGCTCTGAGTCACGGCCGGAACCGCCCGCCGGTCAAGTCGTTTGAGATGACCGACCGCCGCGCGGATCGCGCGCCGCCGGCCCGGAGTGGCTCTGTGTCAGAGGGAGCCCCGTCTGGGATCGTCGTCAGCTCCGTCGTCGACCCCATCGTGGGGAAGAGGTTGGATGGTGACGTGACAGCTGCCTGTCCGTCCACCACTCTAGGTCATCATCGCCGGTACCTCTCTCGTGTCCTGTGCAAATTCCACGACCCCCATCTGCTTCTTCGCACGATCGAGAGCACAGACACGAAGACGTCGGATTGCCGTGAAGGAAGACAATCGACAACCCCTGCCCGGCAAAGGCCATCGTGCTGTCCAGCACGTCGAGCCGCCGCCGCGGTTGAGGATCGTGAGCGGAGGTCGGACTCATGTCAGTGCCACCGCCACTGCCAGGCGGCCGCGGAACGGCATGGCGGCCAGAACCAGGGCCAGCGCCAGCAACGCTCGACCTCGGGTCAGTGGCTCTCCTGGCGGCCTCATGACCGCACCAAGTCTACCTCATCCCCCAGGCCGACTACCCTCGGGCCGTTGGATCCCGGGCGGGACCGTCCCGGGCCTGGGACTCCACGCGAGCGGCCCGCTACCGCGGGTAGATCGGCAGCCAGGAGCGGGTCAGATAGTCCGAGACGGTGATGAGGATCAGGATCGCGAGCCAGAAGACGCCCGCCGCCACGACGATCGCCGTCAGCTTCGGCGAATAGCGCAGGTGCATGAAGATGAGCGCCACCAGCAGCGCCTTGAGGACCGCGATCGTCAAGGCGACCGGCGTGTTCCAGACGTTCAGGTGCTGGAAGGCGGCCCAGGCCGTGAGGGCCGTCAGGGCTATCAGCGCCCCGAAGACGCCGAAGTAGGCGGAAACCGTCGGATGGCCGTGCGATCCCTCTTCGCTCACAGCGTGTGCCTCCCGAGCAGGTAGAGCAGGGGAAAGAGGAAGATCCAGACGATGTCCACGAAGTGCCAGTAGAGGCCCACCATCTCGACCGGTGTGGAGTAGCGCGGGGTGAAGACGCCGCGGCGGGCCTTCGCGGCGAGCCAGGACAAGAGGCCGATTCCCACGACCATGTGGAGCGCGTGGAGCCCGGTCATGCAGAAGTAGAGGGAGAAGAAGAGCTCCGACTGCCTCGGAAGGCCGTGCGGCACGACGAAATGGGGCCCCGGGACCTCGTGGTGCGCGAACTTCTCGCCGTACTCGACGACCTTGACGCCGAGGAACACCGATCCGAGCAGGATCGTGAGGGCGAGAAAGAGAAGGATCGCGTTGCTCTTGCCCCGCGAGGCCGCCCGCACCGCCAGCGCCATCGTCAGCGAGGAGAGGATCAGGACCGCGGTGTTGAACGCCCCGAGGCGGATGTCGAGCAGGTTGGAGGCCCCTTCGAACGCGGCGCGGTAGCTGGCGCGGTAGACGACGTAGGCCGTGAACATCCCGCCGAAGAAGAGGACCTCCGTGACGAGGAAGACCCACATCCCGAGGGAGGAGGCCTCCTTCTGGGCCGAGAGACTCTCGAAGTGGTGCTGCAGCTCGGGCGGCGCCTCGGGCGCCAGGGCACGGGCAGCCTCAGCCACGGGCGGCCTCGCGCGCCTCGTGCACGGTCGCATAGTCGTAGGGACGTCCGGTGACGACCGGGGTCTCCGGGAAGTTCTCGGTCGGCGGCGGCGAAGGGGTCTGCCACTCGAGGCCGGTCGCGCCCCACGGGTTGTCGGCCGCCTCCTTGCCGTAGCGCATCGACCAGAAGAAGTAGACGAGCGGGATCAGGTATCCGACCCCGAGGATCGAGGCGCCGGCGGAGGACATGACGTTCAAGATCTGGAACTCCTCCGGGTAGGCGTGGTAGCGGCGCGGCATGCCGAGGTAGCCGACGAGGAACTGCGGGAAGAAGGTGAGGTTAAAGCCGATGAAGATGACCCAGGCCGAGACGCGCGACCAGTACTCGGGGTAAAGCTTGCCGGAGATCTTCGGCCACCAGTAGTGGAGCCCTCCGAGGTAGGCCATGATCGTGCCGCCCACCATGATGTAGTGGAAGTGCGCGACGATGAAGTAGGTGTCGTGCACGTGCACGTCGAGCCCGAGGGTCGCCAGGAAGAGCCCCGTCAGGCCCCCGAAGGTGAAGAGCCCGATGAAGCCCAGCGCGTAGAGCAGCGGCGTCTGGTACGAGACCGACCCCTTGTAGAGCGTCGCCGTCCAGTTGAAGACCTTGATCGCCGAGGGAATCGCGACCGTGAAGGAGAGGACCGAAAAGACCAGGCCCGCGTACACCGACTGGCCGGAGAGAAACATGTGGTGCCCCCATACGAGGAAGGAGAGCACCGCGATCGAGACCGAGGAGGCCGCGATGAACTTGTAGCCGAAGATCGGCTTGCGCGCGAAGGCCGTCACGAGCTCGCTGATCACCGCCATGGCCGGCAGGATCATGATGTAGACGGCGGGGTGGGAGTAAAACCAGAACAGGTGCTGGAACAGGATCGGGTCGCCGCCCAGCGCCGGGTCGAAGATGCCGATGTGGAAGGCCCGCTCGGCGCCGACCAGGAGCAACGTCACCGCCAGCACGGGCGTGCCGAGCACCATGATGATGCTGGTCGCGTAGTGCGCCCACACGAACAGCGGCAGGCGGATCCAGTTTATCTAATGCTCTAGCATGTTGTGTAG
>JBOGJK010000237.1:0-2484 GCA_050745345.1 Thermoanaerobaculia bacterium | reverse complement strand
CATGATTACATGCCTGACCCCTCGTCGGCAGCGGCGTCGGCCGCCGGGGCCTCCAGGCACCCCGCGAGCTTGGCCGCCTGCTCCGGCGTCAGCTTCGACAGGACCTCGTCTCGAATGGAAGTGAGCTCGCCGCGCAGCGCCTCGACGGCCGCGCGCAGGGCGAGGTAGTCCTCGCCGACGAGGCAGGCGCCGGCACCGGCCGCGACGTCACTGTCGAGCTTCTCCCGAGCCGCACGGACTCCCTCGCGGGCGGCCTGGAACGCCGGTCTGGCGGCCTCCAGCACACCCCGGATCTGCGACCGCTGCTCCTCGGACAGGCCCAGAATCGAAAGGCATTCGACGAACCGCTCGAGCCGGTGGAAGCGCTCGCCGCGCCCTTGCGCCATGACCGGGGTCGGCCGGTCGAGGGAAAAGGCGGCGGGAAGCCAGAGAAAGACCGCCAACAGCGCGGCCAGCGTGACTTTGATCGGAAAGCGCATGGTGACTCCTTCTGATGTCGATGTCCGGGCCCCATCGGCTCCCGGCACTGGAAAGACGAACGGCGAGGCAAAGCGTTTACACCGGAGGCTACCCCGCGTCCAGGCCATGCTCCCGCAGCTTCGCCTCGAGCTTGCGGGGTGTGAGCCCCAGGGCGGCGGCGGCCTCGGTGCGATCCCCCTTGGCCTTCTCGAGCGCCCGCGCGAGCCAAACCCGCTCCGCCGTGCGCGCGGCCCGCTCCCGCACCTGCTTGAGCGTCGCCTCGGCGGACAACGGCACGGCCGGCGGCTCGGGCGAGAGGCGCAGGTGCCGCTCTGAGATCTGACCGTCTTCCGAAAGGATGATCGCGCGCTCGAGGCAGTTGCGCAGCTCCCGCACGTTGCCCGGCCAGTCGTAGGAGCGCAGCCGCTCGCGGGCGCCGTCGGCCAGGGCGACCGGTTTCTTCTTCAACTCCTGCGGCAGGTGGACCAGGAACCAGTCCACCAGAGGATCGATGTCCTCCGGCCTCTCCCGCAGCGAGGGGATCCGGATCGGGAAGACCCTCACGCGGTAATAGAGGTCCTCCCGGAACGCCCCCTGCGCCACGAGCCTGTCCAGCGGGCGGTTGGAGGCCGCGAGGATCCGAACGTCCACTTCGATCGAGGCGGTCCCGCCCACGCGATCGAACGACTTCTCCTGGAGGACGCGCAGCAGCTTTCCCTGGGTCGCGGCGGTCAGCTCGCCGATCTCGTCCAGGAAGACCGTGCCCCTCTCGGCGAGCTCGAACTTCCCGAGGCGGCGCGCCGCGGCGCCCGTGAAGGCGCCCCGCTCGTGCCCGAAGAGCTCGCTCTCGAGCAGCGTGTCGGGAATGGCCGCGCAGTTGATCGCGACGAAGGGATGGTCCCGCCGCGGGGAGAGCATGTGGATCGCCCGGGCGAAGAGCTCCTTGCCCGTGCCGCTCTCCCCTTCCAGCAGCACCGTGGCATCCGTCGCGGCGACCCGCTCGGTCTCGGCTCGGACGGCCTTCAACGCCGCCGATTCCCCGACGATCTGAGGCATCTGACGGGACTGCGCCTCGGCGAACAGCAGCGACTCCCTCCCTTTCGTCCGGCGCTCGATCGCCCGGGCGACCAGCAGGCGCAGCAGGTCCGGGTCCACCGGCTTGGTGACGAAGTCCTCCGCCCCCTTCTTCATGGCCTCGACCGCGGTCTGGATCGAGCCGAACGCCGTCATCACGACGACCGGCAGGGTCGGGTCGGCCGCGCGGGCCGCCTCCAGCACCGCCAGGCCGTCGGCGCCCGGGAGCCTCCAGTCCGTGAGTACGACATCCACCCGCTCGCCGGAGCGCAGACGCTCGACCGCCTGCGCCCCGTTGGCCAGCCCCACGACACTCCATCCCTCCCCGCGCAGCATCTCCTCGAGCATCGCGCGCAGAGAGTCCTTGTCCTCGACGACCAGGACCGAAGGCATCGTGTGACTAGGGTACAGCCGGTTGACGAAAGACGGTAGACGGGAGACGGTAGACGACAGACGAGAGGAATCCGGGACGCTCCGTCACGTCTCCCGTCTCACGTCTTCCGTCTACCGGCTCACTCCGGGGGCTTGGGCTGGTTCTCCGGCGTCGCCGCTCCGGGGATGTAGCCCCTCCTGCCGTCGGCCGGCGGCTCCATCGGCGCGTTCGGGGCCGGCGGAGCGTAGTTCAGACCGAAGCCCCACGGCGTCGGAGCGGGCGCCGGCGGCTTCGAGGCCGCGACCGCGGGGGCCGCCGCGGCCGAGCCCGCCGGAGCCGCAGTCGCACCGGGCGCCGCCCCCGCTTCGGAGGGAGGCGTCTGCGGGATCCAGCGCGGGGAGAACTGCATCGTGCCAACCGCCTTGTCCCCGACCGGGATCGTGGCGGAGAAGTTCACCTCGCGGCCCGGTTCGATCGTCCCGTTCGAGACGCTGGCCTCGGCCGAATTGATCGCTTGTTCCTTTTCGTCCAGAGGCGTGACCGTCAGGCGGACGTTCAGAGCCGAGGTGGTTCCGAGG
>JBOGJK010000236.1:0-5603 GCA_050745345.1 Thermoanaerobaculia bacterium | reverse complement strand
GACCTTGATCGCGACGGTGCGCTCGAGCCGCGTGTCGCGCGCCTTGTACACCTCTCCCATCCCCCCGGCGCCGACCGGGGCCTGGATCTCGTAGGGGCCGAGGCGCGTGCCCGGCGCAATGCTCATGGGCGTCGGCGCAATTCTATCCGCGTTAGGATGGCCGGCCGTGCCGACCCGCGTTGTGCTCCGATTGCATTGCATTGTTCTCGCGACGGCGCTCGCGTCGAGGGCGGGTCTCTCCGCAGCCGAACCGCCGATCCAGGAACGCCTCGCCAGGCGCATCGCCCCTTTCCATGGCGAAATGGGCATCGCAGTCAAGAACCTCGAGACGGGAAAAGCCTTCGCCGTCCACGGCGACAAGCGCTTCCCGACGGCGAGCCTCATCAAGGTCGCCGTGATGGTCGAGGCGTATCACCAGATCGCGGAGGGCATGTTCCGCCCCGACACGAAGGTGACGCTGCGTGAAGAGGACAAGGCGGGCGACGAGACAGTGCCCTTGAACGTCATGCACGCCGGATCGATCCTCTCCGTCGCCGATCTGCTGCGCTTCATGATTGCCTGGAGCGACAACACGGCAACGAACCTGCTCGTACGAATGGTCGGGACGGCAAACGTGGACCGGCGGCTCGAGTCCTACGGCATCGCGGAGATGAAGCTCTTCCGTCCGACCTTTCGCGACGGGAAAGCCGACGCCTTCCCGGAGCTCGAGCGGGAGTTCGGCCTGGGGATGACGACGCCCGCCGCCGCCGTCCGCCTCTTCGAGCTGATCGCCCGGGGCAAGGTCGTCTCCCGCGCCGCCTGTGACGAGATGATCTCGACCCTCGCGCTGCAGCAGGATCGCGCCATGATTCCGCGCTCGCTCCCCTTCGAGCGGGACAGCATCCTCGTGGCCAACAAGACCGGCTGGGACGAGGAGAAGCTGCCCGACGCCTCGGGCTTCAAGGGAGACGTGCGCAGCGACGCGGCGTACGTGAAGTCCCCGAAGGCCCGCTACGTCATCGCGATCTGCGCGCGGCGCATCAAGGACAAGCGCGCCGGCGCTGACAACGAAGCGCTCGTCACGGGCGCCGCGCTCTCGCGCATGGTGTACGACTACTTCAATCCCCCGGCCAGGTAGAGGAAGCGTCTGGCCAGGGAGGCGGCCGAAGGGCGCTACGCCACGGCCTCGCGCTTACCCGCCGTCCAGGCGCCCATGCCGCCGACGACGTTGGAGGCGCGAGGGAAGCCGAGCTTCTCCAGCAGGCTCGTCGCGACCGACGAGCGGTAGCCGCTGGCGCAAATCACGGCAAGCGGCCGGTCTCGCTCGAGCTCTCCCGCGCGCCGAGTCAGCTCGGCGAGCGGCACGTGCCGCGCCCCCGCAATGTGCCCCGCCTGCCATTCCATCGGGCGCCGGACGTCGAGGACCGACAGCCGTCCCTCTTGAAGTCGCAGCTCGAGCTCGTCCACCGTGATCTGCTCGGTCGCGGCGAGCAGGCGGCCCGACGCCTCCCAGGCGGGGATGCCGCCCTCGAGGTAGCCCGCGACGTTCTCCAGACCCACGCGCGCCAGGCGCACCCGCGCCTCGCGCACGCGCTCCGGCTCCTCCGCGACGAGCACGATCCGGGACTCCGGCGGCACGAGTGCGCCCGCCCAGGAGGCGAACTGGCCGGAAAGCCCGATGTGGAGCGAGCCGGGCACGTGCGCCGTTCCGTACCGCGCGGCCGGGCGCGTGTCGAGCAGCATGGCGCCGGCGTCCTGGAGCCCGGCGACCGCCGCAGGGGAAAGAGCCGGGGGCTCGGGCAGCTCCGAGAGACCCGCGGCGCCTTCGCGGTTGATCGCCACGTCGCGCGAGAAGTAGGCGGGTGCCTCCGGCAGGTCCGTCGTCATCATTCGGACGAATTCCTCTTTCGGCATGGGCCGGAGCGCGTAGTTGAAACGGCGCTGCTCACCGATCGTGGAAGAGGTCTCACTCGAGATATTCCGGCCGCACAGTGAGCCCGCTCCGTGAGCCGGGTACACCTTCGTCGCCTCGGGCAGCTTCAGCAGCTTCCCGTGGAGCGAGTCGTAGAGGAGGCCCGCGAGCTCCTCGGCGCTCATCCGCGTGCCGAGCAGATCGGGCCGCCCCACGTCGCCGATGAAGAGCGTGTCGCCGGTGAGAACCGCCTCCGGCGTCTCCCCTTTCGACCGGTCGATGACGACGACGGAGACCGACTCCGGCGTGTGACCGGGCGTCTCGAGGACGCGCAGGACGACCTCCCCCATCCGGATCTCGTCCCCCTCGCGCACGGGGACGTGATCGAAGGTCGCTCCGGCCTTCGCGCCGAAGTAGATCCCCGCGCCCGTTCGCTCCGCGAGCTCCCGGTGCCCCGACACGAAGTCCGCGTGCAGGTGCGTCTCGATGATGTGGCGGATCGCAAGACCCTGGCGGCGGGCCTCTTCGAGGTACTCATCGACGTCGCGCCGTGGGTCGACCACCGCGGCCTCGCCGCCGTCGCCGACCATGTAGGAGGCCTGGGCGAGACATCCCAGATAGAACTGCTTGAAGTACATAAGCGCCTCCGTAAGACTCCCGAGCTGCCAAGTCTATGCGTCGCGGGCCGGAAAACCGTCTCGGGCGAGGCAACGCATCTCTCCCCTACTCCCGGCCGGCTCCCCGCGGCCTCACGCGCTCCTGTAGACACTCCCGGTAGATCGCATCCAGCTGCTCTCCGATGCGTCTTGCGTTGAAGCGGGCCGCTGCGTAGGCCGCCAGACGCGCCGGCCGAAAACGCTCGAACCGGTCCAACATCTCCTCCAGGCCGGCTCGAAGGGCCTCGGGGTCCTCCGTCGGGACGAGAAGACCGACTTCCGGCGTAACGAAGTCCTCGGGGCCTCCGCACCGCGTCGCCAGCACCGGAAGGCCAGAGGCGAGCGCCTCGGCCGCGACCATCGAGAAGGTCTCCCGGACGCTCGCAACGACGAGAAACGAAGCCCGGCGCATGAGCTCGGCGACCTCGGGCCTGCTCTTGAAGCCGTGAAACGTGATCCGGCCGGAGAGCTCGAGCTCTCTGGCGCGCCGCTCGAAGAGTTCCCGCTCCGGCCCATCCCCCACGAGGTCGAGGTGCCAGTCGGCGCGCTGCGGCGCGAGCCGAGACAGGGCCTCGAGCAGATACGGCACTCCTTTGATTCTTCTGCCTTTGAGGGCCGCCACGAACAGGATGCGCGCCAGGGCCTCCGGGCCGCGGTCGCGCGACTCCCGGTCCGGGTGGAACAGCTCGGTGTCGATGACGTTCGAAACAGCACGCAACCGCTTCCGCACGCCGGCGGCCTCGAGCGCACGGAGCAGCGTCTGGCCAACGGCGAGAACGGCGTCGGCGCGGCGAAGGGCGAATCGCGCCATGAGAAGGTGCCGCTTCCGCAACCGGCCGCGCACGAACTGACTCGAGTGCTCGGTGACAACCACGGGAAGGCGATGGAACCGACCGAGCAGGAGCGCGGGAAACGCCGACGAGTGGACGTGGCCATGGAGGACGTTGGGCCGGAAGCCTTCCTCCACGATTCGGCGAAACGCCCCGCCAACAGCGCGCAGCAGATGAAGGGACCCGAGACCTGGCACGAGCGTGCGCCGGTGCCAGACCCGATACGTCGCGATCCCCTTCGTCAGCCCCTCGTCGGTCTCTCTCTCGATCCGCCATGCTCTGTCTCGGCCGCGAGTCTGGCCCGCCAGATGGAGCACCGTCACGTCGTCGAAGAGGCGCACCGCCCGTGCCTGCTCCTGAACGGCCACGCCGAAGACCGGCAGCTCGCGCGTCGGGTACCACGGCGTCAGGAACAGAACCTTGAGTCGCTTCACGTCACGATTGGGCCGTCGCCGGGTACTGCAGGAGCTGGGAGATCATCTCGGGCCCTGCGAGCCCTCGATCTCCACCGCGAAATCCGGTGTGAGCCGCATCCGCAGAAACGCCAGCCGGCAGGGCCATCTCTCCCGCCGGATCCGGTCCGCCACGCGCTGCCAGATCCAGACCGCGAGATTCTCGGCGGTGGGGGGCTTTCTTTCAAACTCCGGCACGTCTCGGTTCAAGTTCTTGTGGTCGAGCGGACGATCCACCTCTTCCTTGAGGACCCGGTCGAGGTCGGTCAGGTTGACGACCATCGCGGTCTCCCGGTCGATCTCCCCCTCGACGGCGATCTCGAGCTCGTAGTTGTGCCCGTAGCCGTGAGCTCCCTGCTCTCCGTAGACGGCGCGGTTCTTCGCCTCGGGCCAGTCCGGGCGCCAGAGGCTGCGGCCCGCGTTGAAATGAATCGTGCGCGAGAGGCGGATCATCGAGCCGAAAAGCTAGCACAGCGGGCCGGCGGTTCCGGAACCGGGAATCGTCAATCGTGAATCGTCAATCGATGTGCAAGGCTCTGGCCATTCACGACTTCCGACTGTAGAATCCCCCGCCGTCGGAGCCAGAATCACCAATGGAGCTTTTTCGAAACATCGCGGATCTCGCCGCGTACCTGAAGAGCTGCGACGCGGTCGGACCGGACATGCCGCTGACCGTGAAAGACGCGGGGAAGTTCCGGGCGCAGGTCCTGGACAGCCTCGTCTGGACCGCCGTCTTCGGCAATGCCGAGGTGCGCGACGCCTGCCGCCACCGGATCCGCGAGGCCGCCGCCTCGCTCGGGATCCTTCCCGCCTCGATCCTGCCGCTCTACGAGGCGCGCGGGCGCGGCGAGGTCTCCGGCTTCACGGTGCCCGCCATCAACGTGCGGATGCTCTCCTACGACATGGCACGCGCCGCCTGCCGCGCGGCCAGCAGTCTGGATGCCGGCGCCGTGATCTTCGAGATCGCCCGCAGCGAGATCGGCTACACCGAGCAGCGCCCCGCCGAGTACGCGGCGATCATACTCGGGGCGGCGATCCGCGAGGCGTGGGAGGGGCCCTTCTTCCTGCAGGGGGACCACTTCCAGACGAACCCGAAGAGGATGAGGGACAACCCGGACAAGGAGATCGCCGCCATCGAGGCGCTGATCGACGAGGCGATCGCGGCCGGCTTCCTGCAGATCGACATCGATACCTCGACCCTCGTGGACCTCTCGAAACCGACGCTTCCCGCCCAGCAGGAGGTCAACGCCACGCTCTGCGCACGCTTCACGAAGTTCATCCGCGCCCGGCAGCCGGGCGACATGCCGATCTCGGTCGGGGGCGAGATCGGCGAGGTCGGCAAGGAGAATTCGACCCCGGAGGAGTTTCGCGCCTACATGGACGTCTACCGCAAGGCGCTCGGCCCGGGCAAGGGAATTGCCAAGGTCTCGATCCAGACCGGCTCCTCGCACGGCGGTGTCATTGGGAAAGACGGCACGGTCCAGCGCGTCGCGATCGATTTCGACGTGATCCAGGCGATCTCGAAGGTCGCGCGCGAGGAGTATGGCCTGGCCGGCGCGGTTCAGCACGGCGCCTCCACGCTCCCCCCCGAGTACTTCGGGCACTTCCCGGACCACGACTGCGCCGAGATCCACCTCGCGACGGACTTCCAGAACACGGTCTACGACCATCCGGTCTTTCCCTACCCCCTCAAGCGCGAGATCGAGCGGTGGCTCGACGCCAACGCCGGGGAGGAACGCAAGAAGGGCGAGACGCCCAACCAGTTCCTCTACAA
>JBOGJK010000235.1:0-8213 GCA_050745345.1 Thermoanaerobaculia bacterium | reverse complement strand
TCCCAGGTCCCCTCGAAGCCACCGGCGCCTCCGCGTGGCGCGCCCCCGGCGCCGCCGGGCGCAACACGGCTGGCGCCGGAGAAGTTCGACTTCCCGCAAGTGCTGGCCGCGCGCGACCGGGCCTCCGTGGTCGTGGAGACGGTGGCGGCGCTCTCGCGCCGCTTCCCGCGCGCGGCTGTCTTCGGCTGCAAGCCGGACCGCGTCTCGGGACTGGCCGGCGTGGGAGGGGGCGTCAACGCCCAGAAGGTCTCCGCGATCGACATCCCGTGGGCGGACCCCTCCGTCTTCCTGAACGTGCGCCTGTCGCGTTCCTTTTACCTGGGACCGCTGCCGCCGCTGCCCCGGCACCGCCCGATCGCCGAGGCGATGGGGAAAGCGGCGCAGGAGTGCCTCGTGCAGCCGGTCTGGATCAAGGAGAAGCCGGTCGCCTTCCTCTACGCGGAGTTCGACGCGCCGCGCGGGGCAACGCCCATGGATCTTGCCTACCTGCGCGGCCTCGCCGCGGCCGCGGCCACGGGCCTGGCCGCGTCGATCCGCTCGAAACGGGGGGCGTAATATAATCCGCGAACCTTCCGGAGGAGCAATGATTAAGGCGGACATCGTCGATCTGGTGGTCGATCGCGCGGCCATCCCGCGGGCCAAGGCGGCCACCGCGGTCGAGACCGTCATCGAGTCGATGCGGTCCGCCCTCGGCGCGGGTGACCGAATCGAGTTGCGCGGCTTCGGGGTCTTCCAGGTGAAGCGCCGCAAGCGGGGGATCGGGCGAAACCCCAAGACGGGTGTCGAGGTGACGATCCCTCCGGGCAATACGATCCGCTTCAAGCCGGGCAAAGACCTGCGAGACCTGCAGTAGGCCGGCCGCAGGAGCCAGACCGGCGCATGCCTCCGCGTCGCATCGGAGAGCTGCTCATCGCCGAGGGGCTGCTGTCGCCGTCGGCGGTCCATCGCGCCCTCGGCTTTCAGAAGGCGGCCGCTCCTCGCATCAAGCTGGGCAGCATCCTGCTGACCTGGGACTTGATCGACGAGCCGAACCTCTTGAAGGCGCTCGCCGCCCTTCACCACTGCGAAGCCGTCACCGGCGACATGCTCGCCGCCGCCCCGGTCGAAGTCGTCCGAATGCTTCCGGCGCCGCACGCCATTCGTCTGAACGCGATCCCCTACGCGCTGGAGAAGTCCCGGATCCGGGTGGCGTTCGTGAACCCGTCGGACCTCGGCGCGATCGATGAGGTGTCCGCGCTGACCGGGCACGCGTGTGTCGCCGGTGTCGTGACGGAGCTGCGCCTGCTGCAGGCGCACCGGCGCTTCTACGGGAGGTCGATCCCGCTCGAGCTGCGTCCGCCCTCGCCGCGCGTCGAGCCCTCCCGCGCGACCGGACGCGCGCCGGTTCCCCAGCCGGCGCCTTCGAGGCCGATTCCCGTGGCCGCGGGCAACGGGACGGCCGAGCCGGCTCCGATCACGGTTCCGGACCTGCCCATCCCGGCTCCCCCTCGCCCGCCGCGCCGGGAGACGCCGGCCCAAGCGTTGCCGGCCTCTTCACCGTCCACACCCGCCCCGCAGGGGCCTGCAGCCGAAGCGGCTGCCATGCTCTCGGGCACGGAGCGGACCGCTTCGGCAATGCGAATGACGTCGCTGCCCGAACCACCGCCGCAGAGGGAGGGCGCGCTCGGCATCTGGTCGCACGCCGCGGAGCCTCCGCCCCTCTCGGAGGCGGAGATCGGCGATCTCGCCGTGGCGAGCGTGCCGGAGGACTTCCCGCGGGTGATTCTGCTGGCAAGGCGCCCGGGAATGGTCGCCGGCTGGAGCGCCCGCGGCGTGAGCGCGGAAGGCGTCGCGGCGATCCGGCTCCCCGACGCGGAGCCGTCCGTCTTCGGCGCGGTGCGGGAGTCGGGCAGGCCCCACTTCGGACGCGTGGAGCCGGACCAGTGGCCCGAGGCGCTCGGAAGGCTCCTCGACGGTCCCCCGCCCTGCGCGATCTTCCCGGTCCACTCGTCGCACGGAGTGACGGCGCTCCTCTACGCCGATCGGCGCGGCGCGGCGATGAAGTTCGACGACACGGCGTTGCTCGCCCGCGCGGCGGCCGAGATTGCCGCGCTGCTGGCGCGCGAGGCCCGCTCTCCGGGGCCCTCGACGCCGTGAACGAAGGCGCGCCCCTGCCCGACGCGGCGACCGCCCAGCCGCGGCGCCGGCCCTGGACGGAGCACCCGCTCTTGCACCTGGCGCTCTTTGCGGCGACGTTTCTGACGACCACCTACTTCGGCGGCCAGATCTTCCGGCAGGAGCCGGGCGGCGGCTACTGGAAGGGCCTCTGGTTCTCCCTCCCGCTCCTCGTCATTCTCGGAGTGCACGAGATGGGTCACTACCTGACCTGCCGGCGCTACCGGCTCGCGGCGACCCTCCCGTACTTCCTTCCCGCGCCGATCCCCAACCTGATCGGGACGTTCGGGGCCCTCATCCGGATCAAGGAGCGGATCCGCGACCGCAGCGCCCTGATCGACATCGGGGCCGCCGGGCCGCTCGCCGGTTTCGCTGTGTCCATCCCCTTCCTGCTCTACGGGGTCTCGCGCGCCGTACCGCTTCCCGAAGCGAGCCCGCCGGGCTCGATCCTCTTTCACTATCCTCTCGCGGTGCGCCTGGCCCAGTGGTTGACGGGGACGGGGGCCTACACGAGCGCCACGGTGCAGGAGCATCCCACCTTCATGGCCGCCTGGTTCGGCCTGCTGGTGACGGCGTTGAATCTGCTGCCGATCGGGCAGCTCGATGGCGGGCACGTCCTGCGCGCCGCGGCCGGCCGCCGCCAGCCGTGGATCTCCTACGCCGTCCTGCTCGGTGCGGCGGCCACGGCTTTCCGCGGTCCGACGTGGGCCTTCTTCGGGCTCTTCGCCGCGCTCTTCGTCGGCGTGGCGCACCCCCCGGTCGAGAACGAACACGAGCCGCTCGGCGCGGAGCGCGCGTTGCTGGCGCTCCTGTGCCTGGCGGTGTTCCTGCTCTGCTTCACTCCCGCGCCCTTCGAATTCACCTAAGACGTGAACCGAGAACCGGGAACCGGGAACCAACGCGAATCGGTTTTCGGTTGACGGTTCACGGTTTACGGTTCACGCCCGGCCGGGGCGGCAGGTCGATCCAGAAAGTCGCCGGTCCGGCGTTGACCAGCGCCACGTCCATCAGGGCGCCGAAGACCCCCTTCTCGACGGGCAGCCCCAGCATCGCGACCACCTTCGCGAAGTGGTCGTAGAGCGCCTCGGCCTCCCCGGGCGGCAGGGCCCGCTCGAACCCCGGCCTCCGGCCGCGGGAGAGATCGGCCGCCAGCGTGAACTGCGAGACGACGAGGACCGATCCCCCGACCTCGCCCGCGGCGCGGTTCATCTTCCCCGCCTCGTCCCCGAAGATCCGGAGCTCCGCGACCTTGCGCGCCGCCTCCTCCGCGAGAATCGCGTCGTCTCCCTTCTCGAGGCCGAGCAGGACGAGCAGGCCCCGGCCGATTGACGCGACGGTTTTTCCTTCGACCGAGACCTCGGCGCGCGAGACGCGCTGCACGACCAGCTTCATTCTCGCCGCCGGCGCGCGACCCGCGCGAGCTCCGCGGGCTCCGGGGCGCCCAGCAGGAGGGCGCACACCCAGAAGAGAGCCGCGCCCAGCGCGACGAGGGCGAAGAGCACGGCGGCGGCTGCCAGGCCGCGCATCGCCGCGGGCTCGAGGACCCGCTCGGCGGCGAGCAGCGCCGCGCCCATGACGAGCGCCGCGGCGACGGTCCGGGAGAAGGAACGCGCGATCTGTCGGCCGCCGAGCCTTCCTTCGCGGCGCCGCAGCGCTCCGACCAGGATCGCGACGTTGACACCGGCGGCAAGCGAAGCCGAGAGGCCGATCCCTGGAAGGCCCATGGCCGGCACCAGGAGAAAACAGCCGAGGAGAAAGGCCGCGCAGTCCGCCAGTGCGGCTATGACCGGCAGGCGCGTGTCCTCGAGGGCGTAGAAGGCGGGCACGAGCACGCGCACCGCCGCGAAGAAGAAGAGCCCG
Source organism: Thermoanaerobaculia bacterium (assembly GCA_050745345.1). Lineage (GTDB taxonomy): Bacteria > Acidobacteriota > Thermoanaerobaculia > UBA5066 > Gp7-AA6 > DATBFU01. The sequence continues at coordinate 4,199 of JBOGJK010000235.1, read as the reverse complement.
ACGCAGAGGGTCGCCAGCACGCCGGCGGTCGCGAGCGTGTCCGCGGCGCGGAACTCTCCTCCCTGGAAGAGGACGCGCAGGATCGGGACACGCAGCGCAATGAGTCCGGCGGTCGCGGGCACCGTGACGAAGGCGACCAGCCTCAGCGCGAAGGCGAGCGTCGTCTTGAACTCCCCTCGATCCTTCTCCATCGCCTGCCGCGAAAGCAGGGGCAGGATCGCTGTCGCCAGCGCGACCGCGAAACCGCCCAGGACGAGCTCCTTCAGCCGGTTGGCGAAGTAGAGGCGGGAAACGTTCGAGGTGCCGAGCCCGGTCGCAAAGCGCGTCGCGAAAGTGAGGTTGATCGTGTTGATCCCGTAGGCGAAGAGGCGGGGCGTCATGAGAAGCAGCACGCGGCGCACGTCGGGGTCGCGCCAGCCGAGCGCGGGCCGCCCGACCGCGCGGAGCCTCCGGAGCTGCGGCCACTGCACCGCCATCTGAAGGACCCCGCCCGCAAGCACGCCGGCCGCAAGCGCGTAGGCGGGCTCGGAAAGGCGCGGCGCGAGCAGGAGTGTGGCAAGGATGAAGCCCACGTTCATGAGGACCGGAGCCGCGGCGGAGACGGCGAAGCGCCCCCGCGCATTCGCCACGCCCTGGAAGAGGGCGGCCATCGAGACGAGGAAGATGTAGGGAAAGACCCAGCGATTCAGGGAGACCGCCAGCGTGAACTGCGCCGGATCGGAGCGGAAGTCGCGGGCGAGCAGATCGACGAGGACGGGAGAGAAGAGGATCCCGGCGACCGTCAGGCCGGCGAGCAGGAAGGCGAAGGTCCCGAGCGCCCGTCCGACGAAGGCTCGGGCCTCCTCTTCGCTGCGGGAAGCCTGGATCCGGGCGTAGACGGGGACAAAGGCGGAGGACATGGCGCCTTCCCCGACGATGTCTCGCAGCATGTTGGGGATGCGCCACGCCACGATGAAGGTGTCGGTACGGGCGCTCGCCCCGAAGAGGAGCGCCACGATCTTTTCCCTCAGGTACCCGGTCAGGCGGGAAAGGAGGGTCCACGGCGTGATCGCCGAGGTGGAGCGAACCAGGCGGCCGTGCGTCTCATCCGTTTGGGCGGAAGACATTGAGTTGGCCGATTGTAACGGGGTCGTGAATCCCGATCGGACATCATCTGTCCCCCGGCGCCGGCATTATTCTTCCGAGCACCTGAAAGGAGGGTGAACACATGGCCAGCGTCAACAAAGTGATCCTGATCGGAAACCTCGGCAGGGACCCGGAGATCCGGACCACCCCGCAGGGGACCGCGCTCGCGCGCTTCTCCGTCGCCACGACGACGGCGTGGAAGGACAGCTCCGGCGCCAAGCAGGAGCGCACCGAATGGCACGACGTCGTCGCCTGGGAGCGCCTCGCGCAGATCTGCGGCGAGTACCTGCACAAGGGCAAGATGGTGTACGTCGAGGGAAGCCTGCAGACCCGGAGCTGGGAGGACCAGAACGGGCAGAAGCGCTCCAAGACGGAGATCAAGGCCTCCAACGTCGTCATGCTCTCTCCCCGCGACGCCTCCCGGACGGCCGGCGCCGAAGCGGCGGCGCCGCGCGAGGTCAGCGAGGTCGCCGAGTCGCCGAGCTACGACGACGATGTGCCTTTCTGAGGGGCGGCCCGCGCGGCCGCCGCAGTCGAGGGCCGAGAGTCCAGAGTCGCCCGGGCGGTTTCTTCTGGCTCTCGAGCCTAGACTTTCGACTCGAGACTCTTCAATTCCGCGATGGCGGCGATCAGAAGCGGCAGCAGCCGCGGGGGACCCGCGGCGCGGCGAAGACGGGCGAGGTGGCGTTCGTAGCGATCCAGGCGCGAGAGCGCCTCGGCGCGGCGACGGGACGGGACCCTCCGCTCCACCTCTTCGACGCAAGCGGGATACTCCTCGATCCGGCTGCAGACGAAGAGCAGATCGCACCCGGCCCGGCAAGAGAGCACACACCGCTCCGGCAGATCCCCGTGGGCGGTAAGCGCGCCCATCTCGAGGTCGTCGGAAAAAGCCGCGCCGTCGAACGGGAGCCCTCGCCGCAACAGGCGGTGCGCGGCCGCGCGCGAGAGCGACGCGGGCGTCCCGCCGGGGCCGGCCGCATGGGAGACCATCACGGCCCGGGCGCGGCGCGCGGTCCGCCGGAAAGGGAGAAGGTCCCGCTCCCGCTCCCGCCGGTCCCGCGGGATCACGGCCAGGACCGCGTGCGTGTCGAGCGTGGCGCGCCCGAGCCCCGGGAAGTGCTTCACGCAGCCGCCGACACCGCGAGAGTGCAGGCCCGCCAGGAAATCCTTCGCCGCCCGGGTGACCTCGGCGGGGTCTGCCGAGACGCACCGGTCCCGCAGGACGACTTCAGAGGCGTTTTCCACTCTCCGGTCCACCACCGGCGCGAGATCCACTCCGATGCCCAGACGCGCGCACCCTTCCCCGGCGAGCTCCCCCGCGCGACGGGCCAGGCCCCGCCGGGCAGCCTCGAAAAAGGAGATCGACGGCCCGAGCACCTCCCGCAGCCGGTCGACCGGGCCTCCCTCCTGGTCGAGGAAGAGGAGCGAGCCCCGGCGGCGGATCTCCCCGGCCAGAGCCGCCACCTGCTCCACGCTCTCGATGTTGCGGGCAAAGAGGATTACCCCACGCGGAGGGTGCCGGTCCAGGATCGCGCGCTCGGCGGGGGTGAGCCGGGGGCCCGAGATTCCGACGCCGAAGAGGCGCGAGGTCAACTCGGGCCCTTGAGCCGCTCCTGAAGCGCCGCGAGCAGTGAGAGCGCGGCGACCGGGGTCAAGAGGTTGACGTCCGCCTCGCGCAGCTTCTCCAGGACCAGCTCCTCCTGCGCCGTGAAGAGCAGCATCTGCCCTTCCCCGGCGCTCTCCCCGCCCCGCCGCGCGAGGACCGGCGCCCCCTTGACGTCGAGCTCCTGCTTCTCGAGGTTCGAGAGCACCTCGCGGGCCCGGGCGGTCACGGCGGAAGGCAGTCCCGCGAGCTCCGCGACGTGGATCCCGTAGCTGCGGTCGGCCGCGCCGGGCACGACCTTGCGCAGGAAGAGAACCTTTCCGCCGATCTCCTTGACGGCCATGGTGGCGTTGGCGACCGCGGGCTTGACCAGCGCAATCTCCGTCAGCTCGTGGTAGTGCGTCGCAAACAGCACGAAGCCGCTCTTCTCGGGGGTGTCGTGGAGATGCTCGACGAGCGCCCAGGCGATCGAGAGGCCGTCGAAGGTGGAGGTGCCGCGGCCGACCTCGTCGAGCAGGATCAGGGACCGCGGTGTCGCCTCTCGCAGGATCGCGGCCGCCTCCAGCATCTCGACCATGAAGGTGGACTCTCCCCGCGCGAGATGGTCCGCGGCGCCGACGCGCGTGAAGATCCGGTCCACGATCGACATCTCGAGGGACGAGGCCGGCACGAAGGAGCCGGCCTGCGCGAGGAGTACGGCCATCGCGACCTGCCGCAGGTACGTGGATTTGCCTCCCATGTTGGGGCCCGTCACGACGAGAATCCGCTTCTCCGGCGAGAGATCGCAGTCGTTCGGGATGAACGGCTCCTGGCGCCGCAGGGCCTCCACCAGAGGGTGGCGCCCATCGGTGAGCCGCAGGCACGGCGAGGGGGCGAGCCGGGGGCGGGCCCAGCCGCCGGAGGCCGCCGCCTCGGCCAGGGAGGCGTAGAGGTCGAGCCCGGCGACCGCGGAAGCGGTGCGCGCGACGCGCTCCGCCGACCGGGAGAGCTCCGCCAACAGCTCCCGATAGAGACGCTCCTCGATCTGGCCGATCCGCTCTTCCGCGGTGAGGATCTTTTCTTCGAGCTCCTTGAGATCCGGTGTGACGAACCGCTCGGCGTTGGCGAGTGACTGGCGGCGGATCCAGTCGCCGGGAACGCGGTCCCGGTGGGCGTGCCCGACCTCGAGCGAGTAGCCGAAGACCCGGTTGTAGCGGACCCGCAGGTTCGCGATGCCCGAGCGCTTCCTCTCCTGCGCCTCGATTGCCAGAAGCGCCCCCTGGGCGTCACGGCGCAGGCGGCGCAGCTGCCCCAGCTCCGCGTCCGCCTCGTCGCGGATCACGCCGCCGGCCGAGGCGGCGGCCGGGGGCTCCGGAGCGAGCGTTTCCCGGACGCGGCGCACCAGGTCCTGCGTGTCCGGGATCCCGTCGGCCAGGTCCCGCAGCCGGTGCGCGCGCAGTGGCGCGGCGGCGGCCACGGCGGCGGCAACGGC
>JBOGJK010000234.1:0-5298 GCA_050745345.1 Thermoanaerobaculia bacterium | reverse complement strand
CTCCAGGCTCGCCGCGTGGCGGTAGAGCAGATCCGCCTCGGCGGTCAGCCCGGCCGCCTCGCACCGGCGAGCCGCCTCGCGGGCGGTCCCGGCGCCCGCCGCGCTCACGGCAGCGCCCCTTCCTTCTTCCGGATCAGCTCCAGGATCTTGCGGTCGATCTTCCCGTCATGGCGAATGCGCGTGTCGTAGTTCTCCCACCCCATGTAGTCGGCCAGCGCCTTCGTCGAGGCTTCGTCCCAGACGCCGTCGGTCCGTCCCGTCGGGAACCCCTTTTTCGTGAGGAGGCGCTGGAGATATTTCGCGTCCTCCCCTTCGATCGGGATCACGTCCTTCGGGTCGCTCCGCTCGAAGTGCACTTTCTGCAGCTCGTAGAGGCGAAAGATCTCGGCGATCGGGTCCGGCGCGTCGTAGACCGAGATGTCCACGTAGCGGTCGCTCTTGCCGTCGTAGGAGGCGCCGGCGCGCACGACGACGAGCGCCGCCGACTGCCGGCCGCGCTTGTCCCCGCCCGCCTCGGCCCCCGCCCGGATCGAGGCGAGCAGCCGCTCGGCGAGCGGCCCCTTGCCCGCGAGGAAGGCCTTCTCCATGGCGGCCACGGTCTCCTCCGAGACCAGGATGTTGCCCTGGATGGCGTAGCCGGGCCCTGTGCGCCCGCCGGCCCAGGCGAAGCACTTCTTCCCGGTGAAAGTCGCCGCGCGCCCCTCTCGGTCCACGATCCCCACCTGGCGGTCCTGAAGGTCCGGGTCGCCCCTCCCGATGATCTCGACGACCTCGTCGGGTATGGCGCCGAGCGAGAGAAGCTCCAGACCCTTCGTGCCGAAGTCCGAGTTGGAGAAGGACTGTGTCGCGACCGCGCCGACCCCCGCGACGGCGTAGGGAACGGCCACCCGGACGTTGGGGAACTTGGACTGGACGGCCACACCGAGGTCGCCGTTGGCTGGGTCGCGGGCGACGATCGAAAAGGTGGAAATCCGGGGCATCGGGAGACGGGAGACGTCAGACGGGAGACGAAAAGGGGCCGTCGCGCCGGAGGCGACCAGGATTACAGCCAGCAGGGAAGATAGGGCCATCTCGCTCCTCCGCTAGAAACTGGTTGGATTCTACGGTGTGCGCTCGACCACGTCTTCCGTCTCCCGTCTACCGTCTTCCGATCTTGTGCTAATTTCCCCCTCCGCATGTCCCCGGCCCCGAGCGCAGCCGTCTCCCTGAGGCGCACGCCCCTCTTCGATGTCCACCGCGAGCTGGGGGCGAAGCTGATCGATTTCGGCGGCTGGGAGATGCCGGTGCAGTACGAGGGAATCCTCGAGGAGCACCGGGCGGTGCGGGAGCGCGTCGGGCTCTTCGACGTCTCGCACATGGGGGAGCTGGAAGTGATCGGGAAGGACGCCCTGTCCCTCGTCCAGAGGCTCACTCCCAACGACGCCGGCAAGCTCGCCGACGGCCGCATCCAGTATTCGGCCTTCCTGACCGAGCGGGGAACCTTCGTGGACGACCTGCTCGTCTACCGCCGCGCGGCCGACTCCTTCCTGCTCGTCGTCAACGCCTCGAACACGGCCAAGGACTTCGAATGGGCGCGCGCACGCGCGTCGGGAAACGCCCGGATCGAGGACCGCTCGGACGCCTACGCGTTGATCGCGCTGCAGGGGCCATGGTCGGCGCGGCTGCTTGCGCGGGTCTGCCAGCCCGATCCCTCGGATCTTCCGTACTACGGCTTCCGGAACTCGAAGGTGCTGGGAGCGCCCGCGCTGGTCTCCCGGACGGGCTACACGGGGGAGGACGGCTTCGAGCTGTACCTGCCCCCCGAGGCCGCCCCGAGCCTCTTCCGCGGGCTGCTCGAGGCGGGGCGCCCGGAAGGGGTCGTGCCGTGCGGGCTCGGCGCCCGCGACACGCTGCGCCTCGAGGCGAAGATGGCGCTCTACGGCAACGACATCGACGAGACCGTTACGCCCTGGGAGGCGGACCTCGGCTGGATCGTGCGGATGGGCAAGGGGGACTTCATCGGCCGCGAGGCGCTGGCGCGGCAGAAGGCGCAGGGCGTGCCGCGGCGGCTCGTCGGGTTCGAGATGGTGGACCGCGGAATCGCCCGCCACGGCTATCCGGCGAAGACGGCGCACGGGCCGGGGGTAGTGACCTCCGGCACCCACTCGCCGACCCTTGGCAAGCCGATCGGCCTCGCCCTGCTGCCGGCCTCGGCCTCCGCCGTCGGGACCGGCTTCGAGGTCGAGATCCGCGGCCGCGCCGCGAAGGCGCGGGTCGTCGACACGCCGTTCTACCGGAGGAAGGAGGTGCCCGTGTGAATCCGGAGGATCTCCGCTACACGCAGAGCCACGAGTGGGTGCGGATCGAGGGGGAAATCGGGACGATCGGCATCACAGACCACGCGCAGAAGGAGCTGGGCGAGATTGTGTACCTCGAGCTGCCGGAGGCCGGACACGTCTTCAACGCGAACGAGGAGTTCGGCACGATCGAGTCGGTCAAGGCCGTCTCGGAGCTCTTCTCGCCGATCTCCGGAGAGGTCCTCGAAGTCAACAAGGCGGCCATCGCCGAGCCCGGCATCGTCAACGACGATCCGTTCGGCGACGGCTGGCTCGTGCGGATCAAGCCGTCGACCGATCAGGAAGTGAGCAACCTCATGAGCGCGGAGGCGTACGCCGAGTACGTGAAGAGCGAGGCGAAGTGAAGTTTCTCCCCACCTCGGACGCCGATCGGGCCGCGATGCTCGAGGCGATCGGCGCGGCGCGGATGGAGGACCTCTTCGCCTCGATCCCGCCGGAGGTGCTCGGGCAGCCGGACCTGCCTCCCCCGATGTCGGAGATCGAGATCCGCCGGTTCTTCTCGGATCTCGCGCGACGCAACGCGAGCGCGCGCGAGTCCGCCTTCTTCCTCGGCGCCGGCCTTTACCACCACTATGTCTCCGCGATCGCGGACCAGATGCTCTACCGGGCGGAGTGGCTCACGGCCTACACACCGTACCAGCCCGAGGTCTCGCAGGGCACGCTCCAGTCGATCTTCGAGTTCCAGACGCACATTTGCCTGCTGGCGGGCCTGGACGTAGCCAACGCCTCTCTCTACGAGGGGGCTTCGGCCCTCGTCGAGGCGCTGCTGATGGCCGAGCGGCTTGCCCGGGGCCGGCGGCGCGCGGTCCTCTCGGCCGGCATCCACCCGGAGTACCGGGAGACGGTCCGCACCTACTTTGCGAACCTGAACCTGGAGGTCGCGGAGGTGCCGCTGCGGCCGGATGGGACGACCGCGCCGGAGGCCCTGGCCGCGGCCGTCGACGAGAAGACGTTTGCCGTGGCCGTGCAGTCGCCCAACTTCTACGGCCTGGTCGAGGACTGGAAGGTGCCGGCCGGCGCCGCGGCGCGCCACGGCGCGCACTCGATCGCCGTCGTGGCGGAGGCCGCCTCGCTGGGGCTGCTCGCGCCGCCGGGCGAGGCGTCGATCGACATCGCCTGCGGCGAGGCGCAGTCGCTGGGCGTCCCGATGGGCCACGGCGGGCCGCTGCTGGGCTTCCTCGCCTGCCGCACCGCGCACCAGCGCCAGATCCCGGGGCGGCTGGTCGGCGAGACGCGGGACGCGGAAGGACGGCGCGCCTTCTGCCTGACGCTCTCCACGCGCGAGCAGCACATCCGACGCGAGAAGGCGACCTCCAACATCTGCACGAACCAGGGGCTCATGGCGCTCGCTTCGAACGTTCACATGTCGCTGCTCGGGAAGAAGGGGCTGCGCGAAGTGGCCGTGCAGAGCCACGCCAAGGCGGAGTACCTGAAGGGGCGGATCGCGGCGCTCCCGGGCTACCGGCTCCCGTATCCCGGCCCGACCTTCAACGAGTTCGTGGTCGAGGCGCCCGGGCCCGCCGCCCCGCTTCTCTCGCGGCTCGCAAAGCGCGCAATCCTGGCTGGCGTGCCCCTCTCGCGCTACGAAGCCGGCCGGCCAAACTGGTTCCTGGTGGCCGTGACCGAGATGAACACGCGGGAGGAGATGGACCTGCTCGTTTCCGAGCTCGAGGCGGCTTCGTGAGCGTGGAGATCGAGGAGAAGGCGGCGAAGGCGCCGGGCGACCGGCTCCGCCCGGAGCCCCGCCACGAGCCGATCGTCTTCGAGCGCTCGGGGCCGGGGAAAGTCGGCTATTCGCTGCCGCCTCTGGACGTGCCGGAAGCGATGGCCATCCCCCTCCCTCTCACGCGCTCCGGCATCGCGGGGGAGACCGAGATCACGGAGGTCGAGGTCGCGCGCCACTTTACACGCCTGTCGCAGTTGAACTTCTCGATCGACCAGGGGCTCTACCCGCTCGGCTCCTGCACGATGAAGCACAACCCGCGCACCAACGAGGAGGTCGCGCGGCTGCCGGGCTTCGCGGCCTCCCACCCGCTCGCCCCGGAGGAGGTCTGCCAGGGGGCGCTCGAGCTCGCCTGGCGGCTCGAGCGCGTCCTGATCGAGTTGACCGGGCTCTCGCGGGTGACGCTCCAGCCCTCGGCCGGGGCGCAGGGGGAGCTGGCCGGGATCCTCATGATCCGCGCGGCCCTCGCGAAGGCGGGAAACCCTCGCAGGACGGTGCTGATCCCCGACTCGGCGCACGGCACCAATCCGGCCTCGGCGCACTTCGCGGGCTACAAGGTCAAGGAGTTGAAGTCCAATGCCCGCGGCACGCTCGACCTCGACGTGCTCGAGGAGGCGATGACCGAGGAGGTCGCCGCGCTGATGCTGACCGGGCCCAACACGCTCGGCATCTTCGAGGAACGGATCACGGACATCTCCCGGATCGTCCACGCCCGGGGGGGCTTCCTCTACTGCGACGGCGCCAACTTCAACTCCTTCGTCGGGATCGCCCGGCCCGGCCGCATGGGCATCGACGTGATGCACATGAACCTGCACAAGACCTTCTCGACCCCGCACGGGGGAGGGGGCCCGGGCTCCGGCCCGGTTGCGGTGGCCGAGCGGCTGGTGCCATACCTCCCGCGCCCCACCGTCGAGCGGCGGCCCGACGGGAGCTTCGCGCTCGACTTCGACCGGCCCGACTCGATCGGGCGGCTGCGGACCTTCCTCGGCAACTTCGGCATGTTCGTGCGCGCGCTCGCCTACATCGCGGCGTACGGCAGCCGGATCGGCGAGGTGGCCAGGGGCGCGGTCCTGAACGCCAACTACGTCCGCGCGGGCCTGATGGGCGTCTACCACCTGAAGTACGACGCTCCGACCCTCCACGAGGTCGTCTTCTCCGACAAGAAGCAGGGGGCACGCGGGGTGCACGCCATCGACAACGCCAAGCGACTGATGGACTACGGCTGTCATCCGCCCACGA
>JBOGJK010000233.1:0-2549 GCA_050745345.1 Thermoanaerobaculia bacterium | reverse complement strand
GGTGTGGCCTGGCTCGTGCTGCCGACGGAGAGCTGGAGTCCCGAAGGTGTCGAAGTAAAGGATAGTCCTACCGTCTTCGGGTAAAGCAGGACGCTGGCCGTGCCCTGCAGCCCGTACGAATCCGTGGCCGTGAGCTTCAGCTCCAGGTAGGACGGGTACTCGTGGTCCTGTCCCGTGAAGGAGCCGCTCGCCACACCCACGAAGTCCTGCACCGGATGGGTATGGCAGTTGGATGGGCAGTGTTGGATCGAGAGCGACCAGGTGAGCTTCGAGGCGGGCAGCGTCCCCTCCTCCGGATCGGTCGCCCCTCCGGAGAAGGCGATCACGTCGCCCACCTTCCAGATCAGCGTCGGGGAAGGAGCCGCGATCGTCGCGACCGGAGGCAAGTTCGACACGCTGATCACCTTCGAGTCGGTGTCGAAACCGCCCTTCGAGTCGGTGACCTTCAGGCGCACCGTGTAGCTCCCCTTGGCGGTGTAGGTCCAGGTCGGTTGCGCCGCGGTTGAGTCGCCGTAGGTGCCGTCGCCGTTCAAGTCCCAGTCGTAGGTCAGCGGCTCCCCCGGGTTTGGGTGCGTCGAACCGGTCGCGTCGAAGGCGACCGTCAGGGGCGCGTTGCCCGAGGTCGGGTTGGCCGCAAGGACCGCCGTCGGCGTCATGTATTGGATGCGGTGAATTCTCCCCGCGGGGTGACCGACGTAGAAGAGGTCGCCGCCCGGCTCCGTCACCAGCTGCGCCGGTCCGATCGCGCCGGCCACGAAGGTCTGGCGGTTGGCCGGATCGGGGTCGCCGCCCGAGCCCGGGAGCATCGCCCAGATGCAGCGGCGCGAGTAGTCGGAAAAGAAGAGGGCTCCCTGGTACGCCGAGGGATAGGAACTTCCCGTGTAGAACGCGAGACCCGAGATGGAGGAGCTCCCTGTCGGGCAGGTCTCGCCCGACACTACCATCGCGCTGTGGTTGTAGGAATAGACGGGGGCCGTCACCGCGGCCGTCTGCGCGTACAGGCCCTCGCAGAGGTTCAAGTTCAGGTTGTCGTAGCTCGCCTGCCGTCCTGCCCCTTCGTAGCAGGGCCAGCCGAAGTTGGTCAGCGTCGAGACGCTGCCGATCCGGACGATCTTCTCCCACGTGCTCCACCCGACGTCCCCGACCCAGATCTCGGCCGTGCCCGGCCGCACCGTCATCCGGAAGGGGTTTCGCAGGCCGTAGGCGATGATGCGGCGCGCATTGGCGTCGGAGCTGGAAAAGAGCGGGTTGCCGGAGAGCCCCGCGCCCGTCGCCGGATCGACGCGGATCACCGTCCCATCGAGCGTTGCGGGGTCGCCGGAGCTGCGCAGGTCCTGGGAGCGCAGCGCGCCTCCCTCGGCCGTCGGAGGCGTCTGTGTGCCGCCCACCCCGGCGGGCGGATCGCCCCCGGGGTTCAGGGGATTGCCGTCCTGCCCGTAGTCGGCGAAGTTGAAACTCGCGCCATCGCCGCCGCTTGCGTACAGGGCGCCGTCGGGCCCGAACAGGATCGAACCGATCGAGTGACTCGGATACTGCTGGAACCAGTCGTGAATCAACACCAGCTCGGAGCCGGTCATCACGGAGCCCGAGGCCTGCAGGCGCGAGAGGCGCCCGCTCACGACACAGCCGTCACCCGTTGCCCCCGGGGGGGTCGGGCACGGGTCCGAAAGGACGCCCGCGGTGCCCCACTTCGGAGCCGCCCCGCCGATGTCGCCGTCATAGGCATAGAGCACGTAGACGTAGGGCTTCGTGGGGAAGCCCGGATCGAGCGCCAGGCCGAGCAGCCCCCGGTCCCAGTAGCTGTAGACCTTCGTCGAGAGATCGGCAAAGACGGTCGGGCTCGTTGCCGTCAGGCTGGCGAAGACCTTGATGATCCCGCTCTTCTCGGCCACGAAGACGCGGCCGTCCGGAGAGAAGGCCACCGCGGTGGGCATGGTCAGGCCCGAGAAGACGACGGAATCGCGGAATCCGGCCGGAAGGGTCTGCGCCGGGGCCGCGGCGGCGGCCGCGGAGAGACACAGGAATCCCGCCGCGAGCCGCAGCCTCTTGGACATCCTCTCGCCCCCCGGGCGGCAGCGGACCCCGCCGGCCGGCTGAAAAATGAAGCGGCTAGAGCTTACCTCCCGGGCCGATGCCGTCAACGCCGGAGGCGGCTCAGAATGCAGTCTGCGCTCTTTGGTCGGCCCCCGCCCGCTGGAGGAGCCTGTTGGCCCGGCCGGGCGGGGCCTTCGACCCGTACGCCGACGAGGCGATCGGGCCGCTCGATCCGTAACCCGCCTCGGTCGGAGTGACTGTCGGAGTCTCGGTCGGCGTCGCGCTCCCCGCCGGCGTGAACGTTTCGGTCGGCGTCGCCGTGGCCGTCGGGCTCTCGGTCGGGGTTTCCGAGGGAGTTGGCGTCGCCGTTGGCGGGAAGGTTGGAGCTGGCGCCTCGGTCGCCGTCGGCGTCGGCGTCTCCGAGGGTGTCAGCGTTGGCGAGGGTGTGGCTGTCGCCGTGGCCGTCGGGCTCTCGGTCGGAGTTTCCGAGGGAGTCGACGTCGCCGTTGGCGGGA
>JBOGJK010000232.1:0-8326 GCA_050745345.1 Thermoanaerobaculia bacterium | reverse complement strand
GGCTGATAGCGTAACAGAATGGTTACATATTCTCGCGCCGCGCATGCTACCTTCCGCGCGATCGCGGAGCCCACGCGGCGGCGGCTGCTGGACGCGCTCGCGCGGGGAGCGCGGCCGGCGGGGGCGCTCGCGGCGAAGTTTCCCTCCTCGCGCCCGGCGATCGCACGGCACCTGCGGGTTCTTCGCGAGGCGCGACTCGTGCGCGTCCGCCGGGAGGGGCGGCGGCAGATCTATGAGCTGACCCCGGCGCCGCTGCAGGCGGTTCGCCGCTGGGTCGACCGGTACGAGGTGTTCTGGAGCGTGCGGCTGGACGAGCTCGGGGAGTACGTCGAGCGGATGGAGAAGAGCCGGCGAGGAGGCGGCGGGCGATGAGCGAGAAGCGCGAGGAACGAGTTCTCGAGATGGTCCGGGAGGTCGGGGCGCCGCCCGAGCGCGTCTTTCGAGCCTTGACGGCGCCGGAAGAGCTCCTGCAGTGGTGGGGCAGGCACGCCGAGGCGAACCCGCCGGGCGGAAAGCGCGGCTCCGTCCTGGTCGGCGCGCGGACCGACCCGCGCCCCGGGGGGCGCTACCGGCTGGATTTCCGGATGCCGGACGGCGGGACGGCGTGGCTTGAGGGGGAGTATCAGGTGCTCGAGCCGCCACAGCGAATCGTCCAGACGTGGCTTGCCTCCTCACACCCGGGCCTCGAAACGGTGCTCGAATTCCGTCTCGAGCCGTCACCGTCCGGCACGCGCCTGACGCTGCGTCACAGCGGCCTCGACGCGATGCCCGGCGCCTACCGCGACCACGAGCTCGGCTGGATCGAGGCGCTCGGTCACCTGACCGGCTGGCTCATCGCGGTCGCCGGGTTCTTCTCGGCCCGCGGCGCCGGCGGCACGGAGGACTAACGGGGGCAACGCGGAGTTGTTGCATCCGGAGGCTCAATCCGGCGGCTCAGGACGGCAAGGCGGACCCCGGCTTAGAATCCGGGCGGAAGCGCATGGGGCCTGGTGGCCCTCGCGGACTTCAAATCCGTCGGCGTCGCGGTTCTGCCGGGACGGGTGGGTTCGATTCCCACACGCTTCCGCCACCCCTCGTGGCAAGGAGATCCCACGCAAAGAGATCCCCTTCCCGGGCCCGGGGAAGAATCTCGAGGCTGGCCGTCAGGCCTGCACGATCGGCTGCGGCCTGGCGGGCTTCCGGGTGATCGCCTTGAAGGTGTCGACCAACTCCATTTCCGAGAGCTCCGGGGCCTTCGTTCCCCGGGTCTTCTCGGCGTAGAGCACGACGTCGTCGATCGAGAGGATCCCGCAGAGCTTGCCGTCCCCGTCGAGCACCGGAAGACGACGCACCTTCCGATTCTGCATCAATCTGAGGGCGGCCTGAATCTCCTCCTCGGGCCCGCACCCGTACACCTTCCTCTTCATGATCTCCCGAACCGGCACCCGGGAGGGGAGCCGGTCCTTGGTCCCGACCTCCAGGCAGATGTCCCGATCGGTCACCATCCCGACCACCCGCTTCTGCGCGTCGACGATGGGCACGACCCCGCACTCGTTGGCGGCCATGACCCTGGCGACCTCGGCGACGGTGGCCTCCGGCGGACAGAACTTGACCTCCTTCTTCATCACATTGCGGACTTTCATGGCGTTTACCTCCTTGGTAACGCCCAGTCTGAGAGCGCCGGCCGAGCCGGGAAAGATCCGGTTGCATCAGCGGCCACGGCCGGGCGCCGCCGCGTCTCTGATGCAAACGCACCTCGCGTCCCCCGGGGGAGCCAAAGGATGCTTTCCCTCGTGGTGTTCTTGAAGGGCCCCGTCGTCGAGACGAAGCACTGGCACAGGCTGGAGGACGGCCGCGTCCAGTGCGATGTCTGCCCGCATTTCTGCACGCTGCGGGAAGGCCAGCGGGGCCTCTGTTTCGTCCGGGCCTGTCAGCAGGGCGAGGTCGTCCTGACGACCTACGGCCGCTCGAGCGGATTCTGCGTCGATCCGATCGAGAAGAAGCCGCTCCACCACTTCTTGCCTGGTACGGCGGTGCTTTCCTTCGGCACGGAGGGGTGCAACCTCTCCTGCAAGTTCTGCCAGAACTGGGACATCAGCAAGTCCCGGGAGATCGCGAAGCTGGCGGAGGAGGCCTCTCCCGGGCAGATCGCTCGGGCCGCGCGGGAGCTTGGCTGCCGCAGCGTCGCCTTCACCTACAACGACCCCACGATCTTCTTCGAGTACGCCATGGATGTCGCCGACGCCTGCCGGGAGATCGGCATCGCCGCGGTCGCGGTGACCGCCGGCTACATGTGCCCCGAGCCGCGCCGCGAGTTCTACGAGCACATCGACGCCGCCAACGTGGACCTGAAGGCGTTCACCGAGAAGTTCTACCGCGAGGTGACCGGCGCCCACCTTCAGGCCGTTCTGGAAACCCTGGTCTACCTGAAGAGGGAGACCCGTGTCTGGCTCGAGGTCACCAATCTGCTCATCCCGGGCTACAACGACTCGGAGCGGGAGACCGAGCAGATGACACAGTGGGTCGTCGAGAACCTCGGACCGGACGTGCCCATGCACTTCACCGCTTTCCACCCGGACTGGAAGATGCGGGACGTCCCGCCCACTCTCCCGGGCACGCTCGTCCGGGCTCGCCGGATCGCGCGCAAGAACGGCGTCCGTTACGCCTACACGGGGAACATTCCCGATCGCGAGGGGGGGAGCACCTTCTGCCACGCCTGCGGCTCGAGGGTGATCGGCCGCGACGGCTACGTTCTGACCGCCTGGAACCTGCGGGACAGCAGGTGCGGCTCCTGCGGAGAGCCGTGCGCGGGCCGCTTCGAGCAGCGGCCCGGGGCCTGGGGAGCCCGCCGGCTGCCGGTGCGGCTGGAGGAGTTCGCGGCGTAAGGTCGCGACCGCAGACGGGAGGAGGCAAAGACCATGGAGGAGGAACAGGGCGTGATCGGTTTCCTGGCCAACGACGGCGTCCTCTACTGCTCGAAGGCCTGCGCGACCAGAGAAGGCAAGCGTCGCGGACGCGAAGTCGACCAGGAGGAGTACGAGGCTCTGCTGGCCGGCGAAGACCTGCCGTGGGGGAGTCTCTGCCCCGGCTGCTACGCAGAGTTCCCGGTGGTCTGGCCGGAGTCGGATCGGCTCCCGAGCTGAGGAGTCGGACGGCGCGGCCTCAACCCGGCCGAGGCCGGCCGGCGAGGTGGTGGGTGAACCACCCGCCGGCGAGACGAGCGACTCGCTCCAGAGCGCCGGGCTCGGTGAAGAGGTGCGTGGCGCCCGGGACGATCTCCAGCCGGCATTCGCAGCGAAGGCGCGCCATCGCCTCGCGGTTGAACTCGATCACCGGCAGATCCTCCCCCCCGACGATCAGGAGTGTCGGCGCCACCACTCGGGGGAGAGCATCTCCGGCCAGATCCGGCCGCCCGCCGCGCGAGACGACGGCTCCAACCGATTCCGGGCGCTCCCCTGCGGCGGCCAGCGCCGCCCCGGCCCCCGTGGACGCGCCGAAGTAGCCGATCGGGAGCCGGTCCGTGGCGGGCTGCAGTCGCAGCCAGTCGGTGGCCGCGACGAGGCGTCCGGCGAGAAGCTCGATGTCGAAGCGCATGTGCCCCGTCGCGGAATCGATCGCCTCTTCGGCGGGCGTGAGCAGGTCGAAGAGCAGTGTTGCGAGTCTCTGCTCCTGCAGCGCTTCGGCGACGAAGAGATTGCGCGGGCTGTGGCGGCTGCTTCCGCTGCCGTGGGCAAAGAGCACGACGCCGGCCGCCTCCTCCGGTGTGGCCAGGCTGCCTTCGAGCGTGACCGCGCCGGCACGAATGCCAACGAAGCGTTCGGTGCGGCGCGCGGTGTCCCTCGGGAGCATCGATCTTCTCGAGCTCTCAGGCGCCGGCGGAATCGGCCTCCGGCTGCTCCCTCGCGGTGGTTCGCGCCCGGCGTCGGGGATGCGCTTTGAGTCTCGCACGCCGACGGCGCTCGTAGTCCTGGAGCCTTCGCCGCATGGCGTCGAACGCGTTCCGGATCGCCACGGAGACGTCGTCCTCGGGTGGCTGGGCGACGATGATGAGATCCTCGCCGGGCACGGTCAGGCGGACCTGAACGTCAAAGAGGAGACCCTTCCGATGGTGTCCCAGCGGCTTCTCGACCCAGACGTGGCAGGCCAGGATGCTCGCCGAGTAGCGTTCGAGGCCCTCGAACTTCTTCCGGATCTTCGCCTCCAGGAGGTCGGAACGCGGCAGCTCGAGGAACTGAACCTGAAGAGGAAATGGCATCTGGGTCCTCCTTCGCGCCCCCACCGTGAGCATCCCCCAACGCATCGCAGGCGCCATGAAGCAAACACATCAAGGGCGGCCGCGACGGGAAGACCGGACGGCTTGCGTTCGGGGAGGGCCCGGTCAGGAGGCCCGGGCGGGGCGTTCGACGGTCAACCCGCACTCCGGGTTCCGGCAGCTGTGGAACAGGGCGACGACACCGCCCAAGTGCGGGTCGGCCGGCGCGTCGAGCCCGGCGCCGTAGTCCACCTTCTCCGCGTGGCAGTTCATCGGCTCGCCGCACTCCGGGCACGGCACCCTCTCTCGGCCATCCTTCCTCCTCCCTGCCCGGCCGGCTCAGCCGAGCGCGACGTTCTCCCGGCCGTAGCGCAGCACCCGGGCCATCCAGACCCCGAGATCGCCGCGCCGCGTTAGAGCCGGAGCAAGGCGGTGAAAGTCGCGGAGATGCCGGGAGCGAGAACGCCGCGGGGATCGGGACTCGCCAGGTACTTCTGGTCGAGCAGGTTGCGCAGGTAGGCCTGGAGCTCGAGCCAGGGCGTCGCGTTCCAGCCGCCGCCGACGTCCACGATCGCGTAGCCCGGCGTCTCGCGCTCGGTCGGGCCCGGCCGCGTGCCGCGCGCGAAGGCCCCCACGCGCAGCTGGGCGAAGCCCCGGCCGAAGGTCTTCCGCCCCTGGAGGACGAGAGACTCCGGGGGGACGTCGTCCGGCGGCGCCCCGTCCTCCTGCGTTTCGCCGCGCTCGAGCTGGGCCGCGATCCCGAGCGAGAAGCCCTCGGGCAAGTCCGCCTGCGCCTCCAGCTCCACCCCCTGCAGGCGCGCGCGGCCGCGGTTGCGGAAGAAGAAGTTGTCGGGCGTCTGCTCGTAGCGCTCGATTAGATCGTCGATGCGGTACCGGTACCCGTAGAGAGCCAGCCGGTACCACGGCCCGGCGTAACGCAGCGCGAGGTCGAGCTGCAGGCTCGTCTCCGGCTCGAGGTCCGGATTGCCGGTGACGAAACCGCGCCCCGAGGGGCCGCGGAAATAACGGTCCGAGAGGGTGGGATCCCGGAAGCCGCGCGCGATCTGGGCGGTGGCCGAGAGCCCACCGAAGGGGCCGCCCGTGACCGCGAGAAAGCCGGAGAAGGCGCCCTTGTCCGTCGAGCGGTCGCCGAAGTACCCGCCGGTGTTCTTCGTCGAGACCGCGTCACCGCGCGCGCCGGCCGAGACCTGAAGCTTCGGGAGCGGCGCCGCGTCCGCTGCGAGGTAGACGCCGAGATCGGTCCTTCGGGCGTCCTCGATCGAGATGTTGACGCTCTCGTCCGGAGCGTTGGGGTCCGAGTAGACGAGCGAGACGTCGAGGGCATGCAGGTCGAAGCGGCCGTTGGCGTGAAGGCCGAGCTCGAGCCGGGTCGAGCCGAGGAAGCGCTCCGCGAAAGCGCGCGCCTCGAAGTCGCGAGCCGAGACATCCGCCCGTTCGACGGATCGAGGCTCGGTCGGAGTCGCGAAACGGTCCTGATCGGTGACGAGCTCATAGGTTCCCAGGAAGGCGGAAAGCCCCAAACGGCTGAAGCCGCCAGCCAAGCCCGCGTCCCAGGCGAGGGTGAAGCGGCTCGAGTCCTCCTCCGGGTAGAAGAAGCGCACGATCGAGGAGTCTTCGCGCGGCCGCTCGATGTCGCGACCCCAGTTGCCCTCCCACCCGGCCGTGAGCTTGCCCGGCCCCACGCGGTAGTCGGCGCGCAGCAGGACGCCGGAGTCGCGCCAGCCCGAATTGAAGACCTCCCCCTCGGGGCTGTCCCAGTCGCCGAAGCTCCGGTAGTGGCCGAGCAGGAGGAATCCGCCGTTCTGCCCGAGGCCTCCCGACAGCTCGACGCCCCCCCGGCCTCCGGGCGTGCCGAAGCCGACGCTCCCGGTCGCGCGCAGAGCCGGCGGCGACCCCGGGGCGACGTCGCGGGTTCGCGCCGCGATGACGCCGCCGAAAGCGTCGGAGCCGTAGGCGACCGAGCCCGGTCCCCGCGAGACCTCCACCGCGTCGAAGGCGAAGGGATCGAGGTACGTCGCGCTCGGCCCGACGCGCCGTTCGGAGGTCACCCGCGCCCCATCCACCAGGATCAGGGTGCGGCCGCGCGCGAGGCCCCGCACCGCCGGGACGGCCGCCTGTCCCTCGGAGACCTGCGAGACGCCGGCCACGCTCTCCAGAGCCTGCGCGAGGTTCTCCGGCTGGCGGACTTCCAGGTCGCCGCGGGGCACGATCGTCGAGGCGCTGACGGGCGGGGACTCGATGGTCGGCGCCGAGCCGGTCACCGCGACGGACTCGGCGGCCAGCGGTGCGACCTCGATTCCGACCGGACCGCTCGCCGGCAGAATCGCGACGAGGACGGACTTCATGTAGCGGCCGCCCGGCAGGACCACGAGGACCTCGAAAGGGGGTGTGGGAGAGGGTTCCCAGCGGAAGCGGCCGTCGGCGTCGGTCCGCTCGACCCTGTTGGTCCCGAGGACCGAGACCTCGGCGCCTGCCGCCGGCTTGCCGCTTCCCGCAAGCGTGACACGCCCTTCGAAGGCGGACATCGCCGCGGCGGCAAGCAGGAACGCCGCTCCGAGCGCCGCGGCGCGAGCGGCCGCCGCGCGCAAGAGGTCTCGGAGGCGCGCTCGCAAAGCGCCGTGAATTATAGCCGCCCGCTCGCGCGGGCCAGCGCGCAGACGCACGCTCCGGCCCGAGGCCCGCCGAGCCTCTCCGCCCGCCGTAGTGGTCGTGGCCGGCCGGAGCGCCACGCTTCTCAAGACGATCGAGCTTCACACTTGGAGACAGATCGCAATGTTCGCGACGATTCTCTCGATTCGAACCCTCCTCAAGAGAGTGTTCGCCCGGGAGCGCCGCCTGGCGCTTCGGGCATAGGGGGTTTCGGGGGAGGAGAAGGGACTCGGGGGCGACGGCCGAAGGCCCACTTCACGTCCGTGGCGACGACGGGCCCGAGGCGCGAGCAGGTGCCAGTCGGAGTGCAGCGGAGGGAACCCCGCAGGGGCTGGCGCGCCCGCGCAGCGGACTCGGCCCCCAGAGGAGCACGCGGGCGACTTCGGAGGAGGACGATCAGGCTGAGGTCAGGGCGGCGGAACGGCCACGTTAATGCGGAGCGGTCAAGGTATGCGGGCATGGGCCTTGCCGACCAGACCCGCGGCGGCGCCTTCGGCTGTGGGCGCAAACAACGGCTGCCGCTTCGAGTCGAAAGAAGAGGCGAGGACGTGGATGTACTCCGAGATGCCGGGCAAGCCGCCGCGACGCTGGGCGTCGCGGCGGCGCGACTCGGCGATGCTAAGTCCCGCTCGACGACCAGGAGCCGGTTGCCATCCGGCCGCGGAAGACGAACATCGGCACGGGGATAGCGCAAGACGGGGTTCGCCCGAGGCGCCGCGCCGCGATGACGCTCAGTCGCGGGATGCGCGCCGGAAAACCCAAGCGGTCCGGTCGAGGTCGGTCACGCGCGCACGATCCGCTGCGGCGGCTTGTCGTTGACTCGCTTGAGCTCGCCTCTCGCTTCCATGTCGAGCTTGATCGCCATCGCGTACCAGCTCGCGGAAGAGGAGCGGTCCCAGCCCTTCACCTTCGGCAGCCGCGTCGCCATCTCGTCGAGGAATTCCTTGAGGGTGATCCCGGGCGCCTTCTTCGGCAGCACCGCGAGCGCGGTCCTGTGCACGATGGCATAGCTGTCCTTCGCCATACGCGGCATCTTCTTCTTCGGGTCGTGGTTGCGAAGCTGGATGAGGTCTTCGGCCGGGCGGCGTGGCTTGGCCATGCTCAGTCTCGCTCGACGGTCACGAACCGGTTGCCGTCCGGGTCGCGGAAGACGAACATCGGCACGGGAGAGCGCATGACCTCCCCGTCCGCGTCGACGCCCCGGCCTCGTAGCTCCGCATGGTCGGCCTTGGCATCCTTGGTCGTGAAGCGCACTTGGGTATCGATCCCAGTGGGGTTACCCTCACGCGCGCGAACGAGTGCGATCGTCGTCGCCGAGCCGGGCGGCGCCACCTCGACCCAGCGTTCCCCCTTGCCGTTGGGGACGTCAATGCGCTTCTCGAATCCCAGCTTCTCAAGGTAGAACGCGAGCGCCCGGTCCTGGTC
>JBOGJK010000231.1:0-7988 GCA_050745345.1 Thermoanaerobaculia bacterium | reverse complement strand
GCCTTGGCGTCGGCGATGTAGCCGCCGATGTCGCGCTTTGCCGTGTCGACGTCCACGTAGACGTAGCCGGCCAGCCTCCCGTTCTCGTCGCGGATCATCGAAGGGCCTTCGACCAGCCGGATGTCGGCGAGCTGGGAAAGAGGAATCTGGGCTCCCGACATCGTCGGCACGAGGGTGCGGGCCAGCTTGTCCGGGTCGTCCCGCAGCTCGCGCGGGTAGCGGACATTGATCGGGTAGCGCTCCCGCCCTTCGATCGTCGTCGAGACGTTCTCGCCGCCGATCGCCGACATGATGACTTCCTGGACTTCCCTGATGGTCAGGCCGTAGCGGGCGATCTCGCGGCGCTTCAGATCGAAGTCGACGAAATAGCCGCCGGCCACGCGCTCCCCGTACACGCTCCGGGTGCCGGGGACGCGCTGAAGGATCTCCTCGAGCTGCCTGCCGATCGCTTCGATCTGGGCCAGATCGGAGCCAAAGACCTTGATTCCGACGGGCGTGCGGATGCCCGTCGTCAGCATGTCGATGCGGTTCTTGATCGGCATCGTCCAGGCGTTCGTCTGGCCGGGAAGCTGGAGGCCCACGTTCATCTCGTTGACCAGCTCGTCCCAGGAGATCGTCTCGGGCCAGAGCGGACGGACCAGCGGCTTGACGAAGTCCGGGAGCCAGGAGGAGTACCAGCGGCCCTTCGTGCGCCACTCTGACTCCGGTTTCAGGGTCACGACCGTCTCCATCATCGAGAAGGGCGCCGGGTCCGTCGACGTCTCGGCGCGCCCTGCCTTTCCGAAGACGCGCTCGACCTCGGGGAACTGCCGGAGGATCCGGTCCTGCCGCTGCAGAAGGTCCTGGGCGGCCGTCACCGAGATCCCCGGCAGCGTCGTCGGCATGTAGAGGATGGAGCCTTCGTTCAGCGGCGGCATGAACTCGGAGCCGAGACGTTTGTAGGCCGGGATCGTGGCGAGGACGACCAGGAGCGCGGCGGCGATGACGAGCCTCGGATGGCGCAGCACGAATCGGACCGACGGACCATAGAGCCGGAAGAGAACGCGCGAGATCGGGTGCTTCTCCTCCGGGTGCATCTTTCCGACGAGAACGGCGTTGGTCGCGCGGCAGAGAAGGCGAGGCTTGAAGTCGTAGTTCTTCAGGCGCGTGAACAGCAGCCGGATCGCCGGGTCGAGCGTGATCGCGAGCAGCGCCGCGATCGCCATCGCGAAGTTCTTCGTGAACGCGAGGGGCCGGAAGAGGCGCCCCTCCTGCGCCTCGAGCGCGAAGATCGGCATGAACGCGACGGCGATGACCAGAAGCGAGAAGAAGCTCGGCCGCCCCACTTCCTGGATCGCTCCGATCAGGATTTCCTTGTAGTCTCCCTTCCGGCCCGTCGCCTCCCAGACCTCCAGCTTCTTGTGGGCGTTCTCGACGACGACGACCGCGGCGTCGACCAGCGCGCCGATGGCGACCGCGATCCCGCCGAGCGACATGATGTTGGAGCTGATGCCGAAGATCTTCATCGGGATGAAGGAGAGGACGACGGCGGCGGGGATCGTGACGATCGGAATGACCGCGCTCGGGATATGCCAGAGGAAGATGAGGATCACCAGTGAGACGATGAGCATCTCCAGGATGAGTTCGTGCTTCAGGGTCTTGATCGATCGCTCGATCAGCTCCGACCGGTCGTAGGTCGTGACGAGCTTGACCCCCTCCGGGAGGGTCGGCTCGATGGCTTTCAAGCGTTCCTTGACCCGACGGATGACGTCCATCGCGTTCTGGCCGTGCCGCATGACCACCACGCCGGCGGCGACTTCCCCTTCTCCGTCGAGCTCGGCGATTCCCCGGCGGATCTCGGGTCCGAGCTGGATGGCAGCGACGTCGCGCAGACGGACGGGTGTCCCCTGCTCGTCCGTCTTGACGACGATCTCTTCGAGATCGCCGACCGACCGGATGTAGCCGCGCGCCCGGACCATGTACTCGACGCCGCTCCACTCGATCAGACGCCCGCCCACTTCGCTGTTGGAGGCGCGAATCGCCTCCACGACGGACATCAACGGGACTCCGTACGCCGAGAGCCGGTTCGGATCGACCGTAACCTGATACTGGCGTACGAAGCCGCCGAGGCTCGCCACTTCGGCGACGCCGGGGACCGATTGAAGGTCGTAGCGGATGGTCCAGTCCTGGATGGATCGCAGGTCCGCGAGCGAGCGTTTGCCGGTCTTGTCGACCAGGGCATACTGAAAGACCCAGCCCACGCCCGTGGCGTCGGGGCCGAGCTCCGTGCGGACCCCCTCGGGGAGCCGCGGCTGAATCTTCGAGAGGTATTCCAGCGTGCGGCTGCGAGCCCAGTAGAGGTCGGTCCCTTCGTCGAAGATGACGTAGACGTAGGAGAAGCCGAAATCGGAAAAGCCGCGGATGGCCTTGACGCGCGGGGCGCCCAGGAGGGCGGTGACGATCGGATACGTGACCTGGTCCTCGATGATGTCGGGACTCCGGTCCCAGCGCGAGTAGACGATGACCTGCGTGTCCGAGAGGTCCGGCAGGGCATCGAGCGCGATGTTGCTGATCGACCAGACGCCTACGAAGATGGCCGCACCCGTGAGGACCAACACGATGAAGCGGTTGCGAGCGGAAAAGGAAATGATTCGTTCGATCATGATGGCGGCTCAGTGCTCGTGTGGCAGTGCCGCCGGGGTCTTGTCCGGTGCGGGCGCAACCCCCGCCAGGGCCGCCTTCAGGCGCGACTCGGAATCGACGAGGAAGTTGGCCTGCGTGACGACGTCTTCGCCCGGCTCGATTCCCTCGCGGATCTCGTAGTACGAGTCGACCTTGGCGCCGGTCTTGACTTCCCGGGGCTCGAATCGTCCGTTTCCCTTCGCGACGAATACGATGCAGCGGGTACCGGTCGTCAGGACGGCGCTCTCGGGAACCGTCAGGACCTGGCCGAGCGGGCGCTCGAGGAGGACCTCGGCGTACATGCCGGGCTTCAGAGCCTTGTCCGGGTTCGAGAACTCGAGCCGGACTTTGACCGTGCGCGTCTTCTCGTTCAGAACCGGGGCGATGAAGGTGACTTTTCCAGTCCAGGTGCGGTCCGGCAGGTAGGAGAGGCTCATCCGCCCGGTCTGGCCCACGCGCACGAAGGGAACTTCGGATTCGTAGACGTCGGCGAGGACCCAGACGTGGTGAAGCCCGGCGATCTCGAAGAGGGTGTCGGACGGCATCACGCGCGCCCCCTGCACGGCGTTCTTGGTCATGACGAAGCCGTCGACCGGCGAATAGAGCGTGAGCGCCTTCTGAGGCCTTCCCGTCTTCTCCAGGCGCTCGATGTCGGCGGGGCGAATGTCCCAGAGCAGAAGGCGTTGCCTCGCCGAGTCGTGCAGGTCCGCAGCCCCACGTGAGAGATCCGGATTTGAGGAGCCGGCGAGCTGCTGCCTGGCGCGGTGCGCGAGCAAATACTCCTGCTGCGTGGCCAGAAGGTCGGGGCTGTAGATCGAAAGGAGCGGCTGCCCCTTTCGCACGGGCTTTCCGGTGTAGTTGACGTAGAGCTCTTCGACGTAGCCCTCGAACTTCGGGTGGATCTGGTAGAGAAGGGTCTCGTCGAAGGTCACGCGTCCAACCGTTCTGATGGTCTTGGTCAGGTCGCGCCGCTCGGCCTTTCCGAGCTGGACGCCAATTGCCTGCTGGCGCTCGGGCGTGAGCGAGATCGCGGCGTAGCCCGCGACCGGTTGCGGCGGTGTCTCGGCCCCCTTGCTCTCCTCGTAGACAGGAACCAGATCCATACCGCAATCGGGAGCCGTTCCCGGCTTGTCCGACCTGTAGGCGGGGTGCATCGGGTCCACCCAGTAGAGGACCCGGCGCTCGCGCTTTGCGGGAGAGGCGATGGAGGCCGGGGCCGGCGAATGCCCTTCGTGGCCTGTGACCGTGCCGGGTGAGGTCTTCGCGGGCTCTCGGCGCGCAAGCGCGAGCGCCAGAATGGCCGCGGCGAAGAGGGCGACCAGGACCCAGGGAAGAAGAGTTGCGCCAGAACGTTTCATGCTCGCTACCTCATCGACGCCGGCGAGGCCATGCTGGCCGCGGCGCTGGACATGCCGGAACCGGTGCCGGCTGCGGGTCCGCCGGAAGATGCGGCGGGCATGCCGCTCGATGCCTGGAGCTCGGCTTCGTCGATCGCGACGCGCCACTTCTCCGCGTCCGCGAGACGGCCCAGGTAGATGGCCCGGTCGGCGTAGAGCGTGTTGAGTGCTTCCAGGACGGTGACGAAAGGCACCTTGCCCGTGCGGTAGCTCGCGATGGCCGATTCCAGAGAGAGCTGGTCGGTTGGGAGAACGCCCTCCCGATAGAGCCGGGCGACGCGCAGCGCCGCGTCGAGGATCTGGAAGCGTTCGCGGGTCCGGAACTCGAGCTCGAGAGCTGCCGAGGAGTAGCGGCTCTCATCGGACCGGAGCTCCGCTTTCGCTGCCGCCAGGCGAGGCTTCTGGCGGGAGCCGGCGTAAATCGGAAGCGTGATCCCGAGGCCCACCTGCCACATCGGATCGAGGCCCCCGCGGTACATCGGGCCTCCGCTCGCGACGAAGTCGGGAAGGAAGTCCTTCTTCGCGAGAGACACGCGGGACCGGTCCGCTTCGATTCCGCGGCTGAAGGCCGCAAGTTCCGGGCTCTTTCCCCGAACCGCGCTCAACAAGGCATCGAGGCCGGGCACCTCGGGCCGGTAATCCAGACGCTGGTCCGTCTCGAGCGGCGCGTCCTGAGGTCGAACCACCATCCGGTTGAGCTCTGCCCGTCGATTCGCGACCTGAGCCGTCTGATCGGCTCGCGCCTCGTCCAGCCGCAATACCTCGACCTGCGCCCGGAGGACGTCCTGCTGGACACCGAGACCGACCGCGTATCGCTCGCGCACGATCGTGGAGATCTCGCGCCAGGACCGGCTCCGATCCTCGATCAGATCGAGAAGAGCCCGGGCCAGCAGGTACTCGTAATAGGCGCGGCGCACCCGCGCCTCCACGGCGAGCCGTGTGCGCCCCACAATCCCCGCCTTGACCTCCTCGGCGCGTAGCGCCGCCTCCTCGCCGGCCAGGCGAAGCTTGCCCGGCCAGGGCAGGGGCTGGGAGAACATGGCTCCCAGAAACGTCATGTCCTGCACGCCGAGCGAGAACGCCCAGCCGTCGTTCTGGTAGTTGAAGGAGAGAAACGGGTCGGGAAGCGTGCGGGCGGGAGCGATCCGAAAGCCCGCCGCCTCCGCCGTCGCGTCGGACGCGCCGACGTCCGGGTTCTTCGCGAGCGCCTCGGACACGAGCTCCTCCAGGACGCGATCCGGCAGTGTGGCGCGCAGCCCTCCGCCGGTCTGCGCCGGCGTTTGCCCGCTGGCATGGAGGACCGGCGCAATCGCGAGGAGCGCGGCCGATCCGAGAGTCCGAATTCTGTTCGTGGTCACCGGTCTTGCCTCCAGTGGGTCCGGCATGGAGTCCGGACCGGAAGGGCGGAAAAGCCTCCGCCGCCTCTCTTGTCAGGAGAAGACCGATTTCAGATCAGGAGCTGGGCGTGGAGTCGGTAAAAAGGGAGGTGGTCGGGCTGAAACGCGAGAGGGGCATGAGTGACTGGAAGAGCGGGGCAGCCCTGCACCGCAGCCGACTCCCAGGGGACGATCAAGGCGGCCTTTGCCGCGTTCGAGGCCGTGATCCCGGCGGGCGTAGCCGCTGCTTCGCTTCGAGTGGGGCACCGGTCGCACTCCACAACGAGGTCGCCGCCACAACACTCCATCGCATGCGCTTCCTTGACGATCGGGCTGGAAACGCAGCAAGGACCCGCGGCCCAGGGAAGACCGGAGGCCAGCAAGATAAGCGCGGTCGCGAAGCAAAACGCCCCAGACTGCGTCGAGAATCGACCGGCGGGCGCCCGAACGCCTTTCATCTGACCCTAGAAACTATTTCTTGCTCGGGCCCGACCCATGATGCAAACGCATCATTTCGCACGAGGCCGTGTCGCCGGTGCTGCGGCTCGCAGCGGCCGGTCAGGCCAGCTTTCGTACGGCTTCCCCCATAACCTCGAACGGCTGGAGCCGGGGGACACGCGCCACGCGACCGCCGCGATCTACCATGGGGCAGAGCGCGCCCGCCCCTTCGCCGCGACGCTCCTCCGGAGGCGCAACGACGAGGACAATGGCGTTACCAAACCTGGCTGCTCAAAGGAGGTCTGGCAGATGACACGCCTCGACCAGGTTTTCGGCCGCGCGGAGTCCGTGCAGAAAAACTACGCCCTGCTGGCCCTCAAGGGGTGGCCGCGCGCGTGATCCCGGACGAGCCGCGATCGCGAAAGTCTGGGCCTTCACGGCCCGGTACTTGCGGGACTTCGACCTCGGCGAGGGGCTGAAAACTGCGCTCCGCGCGGATCTGGCGCATTCCGCGTTTCTCTCGAGCCTCAGGCCGGTGTACGGCGACTCCCGGTGTCCGGGCACGTCTTCCTGCGCCGACGGCGGGGGAGACCCTCATGGCGCCGGTCACCGGATGGGACCGGTTCGCCCAAGGCCAGCGGAATGCGTTACTCTGATCGACGGGTTATGGGAAGCGTGACGTCCTCCCGCCGGGCGCGCCTGGCTCTTCTCGCCGGGCTCGTCCTGCCGCTTTTGGCCGGGCCTCCCCGGCCCGGGTGCTTTAGCTGCTGCCCGCGGGAGACGGCGGCGCAGAGCGCTGTCTCTCCGGCCACCTGTTGCGGCAATGACTGCGGCGCTTCGCTCGAGAAAGGGAGCCGCGGCTCCTGCGTGCTGACGAACCGTTCGGCTGCGGGGTCCACCGTGAACCTGGCTCTGCCGGCTCTCGTTTTCGAGATTGCCCCTCCGAGCGAAACGCCTCCCGGACGCGTCTTTCTCGCCGCGTCTCCTCCCGCCCACCGAGTCCCGACAAGCCTCCGACTCTGAGAGTCCCTCCTCTCTCGTAAGGGGAACGGCCGGCTCGCGCCGGCATCTAAGGATGGAGTCTTTCCATGCGTTTTGTCCATTCTCTCGTGGCGTCTCTCGCCAGCGCGTCCGCGCTGGTCGCCCAGAGTCCGCCCGGGCCGATCGAGGTCGGCTGGCAGGAGCGGCTCGCTGCGGCGATCCGGACTGCCGTAAACCACAATCCCGAGCTGAAGGCCATGGAATCGCGAGTTCAGGCCGCGCGGCACCGGGTCGGCCAAGCGGCGGCGCTGCCCGACCCCGAAATCGAGATCGGGATCAAGGACATTCCGCCTTCGGACTTCTCGTTTTCGCGCGACGACTTCACGATGGAGACCGTCGCGGCGCGGCAGACGTTTCCCGGCGCCGGCAAGCGCGCGACGCGACGGAGCTCCGCTGAGGCCGAGGCGGCCGCGGTTGCCGCCGAGCACCTGGCTCACGTCAGGAGCCTTTCGGCGGACGTCGCGGACGCCTACTTCGGGGTGGGCGAGCTCGACTCGCGGATCCGGATCCTGGAGGAAAGCCGCGAGCGCTTGAAGCGCGCCGCGAGCTCCGCGGTCGAGCGCTATCGGGTGGGAAGAGGAGCCCAGGCCGACGTCCTGAGAGCCAATCTCGAGGTCACCGCTGTCGAGGAGCGCCTGTCGACGCTTCGCGCCGAGCGGCGCAAGGAAGTCGCCCGCTTCAATGCGCTTCAGTTTCTTCCGCCAGACTCTCCCGTGCCGCCGGTGGCGCTGGCCGCGGCCGACCCTCCGGTCGAGGCGCGAGAGGAGCTGCTCCGGAGGGCGGAAGAGGAGAGTCCCGCCGTCTCGGAGGCCATTGCCGAGCTGCAGAGGGCCGAGCAGGAATCGCGGCTCGCCCGCCTCGAACGGCGCCCCGACTGGACAGCCATGACCTACTACGCCCGTCGCCAGAGCTTCGAGGATCTCGTGGGCGCGAGCATTTCCTTCAACCTTCCATTCGTGCAGTCGAAGAGACTCGTCGAGCGCGCCGCCGAAGCGGAAGCGAATGTCTCCGGGGCCCGGGCGAGCCTCGAGGCGGTTCGCAACACGATCCGTCAGGGCGTCGAGCAGGCCTATGC
>JBOGJK010000230.1:0-4045 GCA_050745345.1 Thermoanaerobaculia bacterium | reverse complement strand
GCTCATGGCGGCGTAGGCGAGGATGAGCGCGGCCACGTCGGTGAACATGTGAGCCGCGTCGGCAAGGAGGGCGAGGCTCCCCGAGAGGAATCCGCCGACGGTCTCTACGACGAAGAACGTGAAGGTGAGAGCGAGGGCCTGTCGGACGCGGTGTTTTCGAGCCGCTCGGCCGGGCTCCAGTGTGGGGCTGTCGTCGCCTCCGAGACGCCTTTCGCTCAGATCGCTTCCTCTCCTCGCTTGCCCGTCTGGATTCGAATCGCGTCGGCGACGTCGTAAACGTAGATCTTCCCGTCTCCCGGGTTCCCCGTGCGCGCCGCTCGCGCGATCGCGTCTATGGCGGCGGGAGCGAGCTCATCCATCACGACGCACTCCAGCTTGACCGCCTCGTAGCTGTCCATGGCGTCGATCCCATGGCTCGGGGACCGGAGCTGCGCGTGTCCTCGGGGAAAGGCGCGCAGGTCGGAGACCGTGACGCCGGGCATCTCCGGTATCTCGCGCAGCGCCGAAAGTACCGCGAAGAGCCGGGCCGGTTGCAGAATCGCTTTGATCTCCTTCATAACGACTCACCTTTCTTTACAGCTCGCCTCGCGGCAGTGGCGGAGCGAACCAGCGGTAGAGGGCGGGAATGACGACGAGGGTCAAGAGTGTGGCCGGCAGGAGGCCGCCGATCACGACCGTCGCGAGAGGACGCTGAACTTCCGCGCCCGCGGAGGTCGCCAGCGCCATCGGCACGAACCCGAGAGCGGCGACCAGCGGAGCCATGATCATCGCCCGCATGCGGTCGAGTCCGCCCTTCAGCGCCGCCTGCTCGGGGGTCAGCCCGAGCTTTTGCTGGTCGATCATGTAGGAAACGAGCACGACACCGTTCATCACGGCGACTCCGGCGAGCGCGATGAAGCCGACGCCTGCGGAGATAGAGAACGGCATTCCCCGCAGCAGCAGGGCGAGGACTCCCCCCGTCGCGGCAACCGGAACGTTCAGAAAAATCAAGAGGGCGGGTCTGAAAGTGCCGAACATCATGAAGAGGAGGAGCAAGATCAAGAAGAGCGCGAGCGGAACGACGAGCGTCAGACGTTTGCTCGCCCGCTGGAAGTTCTCGAACTGCCCTCCCCATTCCAGGCGGTATCCGGGCGGAAGCTTGACCTGCCGCGCAACGGCCTTCTGCGCCTCGGAGACGAAGCCGGCCAGATCTCTCCCTCGGACATTGGTCTCGACCGCGATCCGGCGCTGCAGGTTCTCTCTCCCGATCTGGTTCGGGCCCTCTTCACGGCGGATCGTCGCGAGTTGCGCGATCGGGATCAATCGCCCCTGCTGGTCAGCGACCGGGATGTTGCCGATCTCCTCGAGGTCGTCCCGGTCGGTAGAGTGGATGCGAACCTGCAGAGCGAAACGGCGTGAACCTTCCAGAACCTGCCCCGCGGATCTTCCCCCGATTGAAGCGACGGCATCTAGAACTTCTTCCGCCTTGACGCCATAGCGGGCGAGCTTCGCGCGGTCCACGACGACCCGAAGCATCGGAAGACCCGCGACCTGCTCCGCTTTGGTGTCCGCAGCCCCTGGGACCTTCGAGACGACTCGAGCGATCTCCTCGGCTTTGCTCTTCAGGACCTCGAGATCCTCCCCGAAGAGCAGGATCGCGACGTCCGACCGCACTCCTGCGATCAGCTCCTGGACCCGAAGCTCGATCGGTTGGGAGTAGCTGATCGCGTTCCCGGGAACTTCTTTCGCAAGAGCCACGTCAATCTTTTCGATCAACTCCAGCTTGGAGGAGGCGGTCTTCCATTGGTCCCGAGGCTTCAACATCACGAGGATGTCGCTCGTCTCCACCCCCATAGGGTCGGTTGCGATTTCGGCCCTGCCGGTCTTCGATACGACCGTCTCGACCTCCGGGAAACGCTTCAAGACGCGCTCGATGGCGCCGGTCGAGCGAAGAGAGTCCTCGAGCGAAACGGAGGGGAGCCGCCACGCTTGCAGCGCGATCGAGCCTTCGTCCAGCCGTGGGATGAACTCGGCCCCGAGCAGGGGGGCGAGCGCCGCGGTCACGACGAAAAAGCCGCCCGCGGCAGCGGCTGTAAGCCCTGGCTTCGCGATCGCCTTCTCCAGCAGGGGTCGGTACTTCGCCTTCAGCCAGCGGATGAGCCTGGTCTCTTCCGCCTTGCCCTCCTTCAGGAAGAAGCTCGCCAGGACCGGCATCAGGGTCAGAGAGAGAAGGAGAGAAGCGAGGAGGGCGAAGATGACCGTGATCGCCATGGGCCGGAACATCTTTCCCTCGACTCCGGTCAGAGAAAGGATCGGCAGGTAGACGATGGTGATGATCGCGACCGCGGAGAAGATCGGCCGGACGACCTCTCGACCCGCCTCGAAGATGACCTCTGTCCGGCTTCTCACGGGCCCGTGGCGCTCGGAGAGCTTGCGCACGATGTTCTCGATCATCAGGACCGAGCCGTCCACGACGAGCCCGAAGTCGATTGCCCCCAGGCTCATGAGATTGCCCGAGAGGCCGGCGGAAACCATTCCCGTGAACGCGATCAGCATGGAAAGAGGAATCGCCAAAGCCACGATCAAGCCCCCGCGCAGATTTCCGAGAAGAAGCAGAAGCACGGCGATGACGAGCAGGGCCCCCTCGGCGAGGTTCGTGACCACGGTGCGGATCGTCTTGTTGACCAGCTCCGTCCGGTTGTAATACGTGTCGATCGTCATGCCCGGTGGAAGAGTTTTGCGAATCTCTGCGATTCTGGCGTCCACGTTTTTGGAGACCTCACGCGAGTTCGCGCCGATCAGCATCATCACGATTCCGGTGACCGCCTCGCCCCTTCCGTCGCGAGTGACGGCCCCCTGCCGGATCATCGGCGCGAAGGCGACGTTGCCGAGGTTACGGACGAAGACCGGCGTCCCGGCGTCGCTCGTCTTGATGACGATGTTGCCGATGTCCTCCAGTTTTTCGACGAGGCCTTCTCCCCGGACGAGGACCTGCTCCTGGTTGTGAACGATGTAGCCGCCCCCCGAGTTCAGGTTGTTGTTCTCGATCGCATCGAAGAGCTGCTCCATTGAGACGCCGTACTGCGCCAGCCGAGCCGGCTCGAGCTGGACTTCGTAGGTCTTCAGCTCCCCTCCGAAGCTGTTGATCTCGATGACACCCGGAACGGACTTCAACCTCGGCGCGATCTCCCACTCGAGGATCGAGCGCAACTCCATGGAGTCTTTCCCCTCCCCGCGGACCTCGAACTGGTAGATCTCGCCCAGACCCGTCGAGATGGGACCCATTTCGGGGTTCCCGAAACCCCGGGGAATCGCCTCTCGCGCCTGCGGTAGCCGCTCGAGCACGAGTTGCCGGCAGAAGTAAATGTCCTGTCCTTCGTCGAAGGAGAGCGTGACGGCGGAGAGGCCAAACCGGGAGATGGAGCGGATCTGTGTGAGTCCCGGCAGGCCGCTCATGGACGCCTCTACGGGGAAGGTGACGAATTTCTCGATCTCGAGAGGGGAGAGCGCCGGCGCGGTCGTCAGGATCTGGACCTGGTTCGGCGTTACGTCCGGGACGGCGTCGATCGGAAGGCGGCCCATCGAGTAGATGCCGACTCCAACCAGCAGGAGGGCGAAGACGAGCGTCAGAGCGCGGTTGCGGAGGGAGAATTCGAAGAGTCGCTGAAGCATCCTATTCCTCCGCGAGCTCGGACTTCTGCAGCTCGGCCTTGAGCGTCAGAGAGCCCTCCGAAGCCACGCGCTCCCCCCGGCGCAGGCCCTTCTTGATCTCCGTTGCGTCCGGGCCCGAACGTCCAACGTCGACCGATCGCGGCTCGAATACGTTCGGAGAGACCTCGACGAAGACCGTCGGGGCGGCGTCCACCTGCTGGATGGCGCCGGAGGGAACCGTGAGGACCGGCTGATCCGAGGCGACCGAAAGGTGCGCCTCGACGAACATTCCCGGCTTCAGTTTTCCTCCGGTGTTGCGGATCACGGAGCGGGCGCGAACCGTGCGCGTCGCAAGATCCACCTGCTCGCCCACGTAGTCGATCACACCTTTGAACCTCTCGTTCGGAAACGCGTC
>JBOGJK010000229.1:0-2674 GCA_050745345.1 Thermoanaerobaculia bacterium | reverse complement strand
GCGCGAGGCTGCGCGACCTCTCGGGCAGCTCGCGCGAGAGCTCGCGCGACTGCTCCGCGATCTGCCGGCTCGCGCGCGCGACTTCGGCCGCCGCGGCCGCGCCCGCCTCGGCGAGAAGCTCCTCGAGCCGGCCGCGCCCCTCCCCGCGCAGGTCCTCGCGAGTCTTCAAGGCCTCGCGGCGGGCGAGCGAGAGACCCTGTTCCGCCTTCGCCATCGCCTTCTGGAGGCGGGAAAGACCTTCGGCGTGCAGCGCGGCGGCTTCCTTGTCCTCGCGCTCCCGTTCGTCGAGGATCGTCGAGAGAGGAGCGAAAAGGTAGCGCTTCAGGATCGCGTAGGCGATCGCGAAACAGAGGATGACGTAGAGAGTGGTGACGTCCGGGAGCTTGATCATCAGGTTTTCGGACCTTCGTGCGACCGTGCCCGGACGGCCGCCAGAGCCTTCGCCTTCTTACGCCTACGCCGCCCGAGAGCGCGGAGAAATAGCACAGTTGGAGCCGACAGTCGACAGTCCCCGAGTCGACTGGAGCCGACAGTCGACAGTCCCCGAGTCGACAGTCTGACAGTCGAGAGTCGACAGTCGAGGTGGCGCTGCCGCCGTCTAACTATAAGCGACCTATTATCAATGAGTTACGCTACTTCCGGGGAGCGGCCGGGAGGTCGATCACGTTGGACTTCGCCTCTTCCCCCATCCGGCACGAGCCCTCGAAGCGCGCGCCTTCCTCGATCTTCAAGACCGGCGTAGTCAGATCAGCCTCGACGCGCGCCCGCGCATGCAGCTCGACGCGCTCCCGCGCCCGCACCGTTCCCTTGAGGGCCCCGTTGACCGAGAGCCTGCCCACCTCGATCTCGCCGGAGACCTCCGCCGTGTCCCCCAGGATCAGCTCGCTGCCCGAGCGGATCTTCCCCTCGAACTTCCCGTCGATGCGGAAGGTCTCCTCGAAGGCGAGGTCCCCCTGGAAGTAGCTTCCCTTGTCGAGAAAGCCGTTGAGTGTCGTGCCCTCGGGTTTCACTTTCATGACTGCCTCCCGAAAGAAAGAATCGGTTCATCTGTCCATCGGCCCATCGGATGATCTGCCCCGCGTCGAGCGGTACGGCGGCTCGCTCGGGGCAAATGAGCCGATGGACCGATCATCCCTTTCCCATCAGCCTCTCAAACAGCCCGATCAATTCCTCCTCCGACGCGAACAGCAGCTCGATCCGCCCGCCACGCCGGCCCCGCGCGATGCGCACGCGCGTGAGAAGCCGCCGCGCGAGCTTCTCCTCGGCGTCCCGGGTGAAGGGGTCGCGCCGTCTCTCGGGCTTCGACTTCGGCCCCGCCGCCAGGCGAGCCACGCGCGCCTCGGTCTGGCGGACCGAGAGGCCCCGGCGGATCACCTCTTCGGCCAGCCCCTGCTGCTCCTCGGGAGAGGCGAGGCCGGCCAGAGCGCGCGCGTGCCCGCCGGAGAGAGCCCCATCCCTGACAAGGTCCTTGACAGACGAAGGCAAACGTAAGATGCGTAAGGAGTTAGCGACTGTCGCCCGGTCCTTTCCGACGGCGGCGGCGATCTGCTCCTGGGTCAGGGAGAACTCTTCTCTGAGCCGGCCGTAAGCCTCGGCTTCTTCGATGGGGTTCAAGTCCTCCCGCTGCAGGTTCTCGACCAGGGCCAGCTCGAGCAGTTCCCGGTCGGAGGGCTTCTCCCGAACGATGACCGGCACCCGGGGCAGCCCTGCGAGCTTCGCCGCGCGCAATCGCCTCTCCCCCGCCACGACCTCGAACCCCTCGCCGCTCGGGACGACCACCAAAGGCTGCACGACGCCGTGCTCACGGATCGAGGCGGCAAGCTCCGCCAGACGCTCCTCCGGGAACCCCCGCCGGGGCTGGTAGCGGCCGGTCACGAGGCGCTCGACCTCGACCTCCTGGAGGGGCGTTCCCCGTGGAACATCCTCCCCTCCCGGCAGGAGCGCCGAGAGGCCGCGGCCCAACGCCTGCTTGCGCGTCACTTGGCTCCCCGGCGCTTCAGGAACTCCCGCGCCAGGGCGAGGTAGGCCTGCGCCCCCTTTGACTTGACGTCGTAGGCGAGCACGGGCTTGCCGAAAGAGGGGGCCTCCGCCAGCCGGACGCTGCGCGGGATGACGGTCTGGTACACGCGATCTCCCATGTGTTTTCGGATGTCCTCGATGACCTGCCGGCCGAGGTTAGTCCGCTCGTCGAACATCGTCAAGACAATCCCCTCGAGCTTCGCCTCCGGATTGAAGGCGTTGCGCACGCGCTCGACCGTGTTGAGAAGCTCGCTCAAGCCCTCGAGCGCGAAGTACTCCGTCTGGATCGGGACCAAAACCGAGTCGGCGGCGCTCAGTGCATTGACCGTCAAGAGCGAGAGCGACGGAGGACAGTCCACGAAGAGAAACTCGTAGTCGCCGCGCACGGCCTGCAGCGCCATCCGAAGGCGGTGCTCGCGGTCGGACTGCTCGACCAACTCGATCTCGGCGCCGACGAGGTCCCGGCCCGAGGGGAGCAGCGAAAGGTTCGGGAACAGGGTCGGTTGGATGGACGAGGCGCCGTCGCCTGAAAGAAGCGCCTGGTAACTTCCCGAGCCCGCCTCGGCGCGGGGAAAGCCCAATCCGGAGGTCGCGTTGGCCTGCGGGTCCAGATCCACCAGTAGGACCTTGCGGTCCAGGGCCGCCAGGGCGGCTG
>JBOGJK010000228.1:0-4310 GCA_050745345.1 Thermoanaerobaculia bacterium | reverse complement strand
CTCTCGAGCACGACGATTCTCGCTCCGCTCAACCGGCGGGCGGCATGATGGAATGACTCGCCATGCCGCGTTTCGACGTCATCACGTTCGACTGCTACGGGACTCTCATCGATTGGGAGACGGGAATCCGCGAGGCCTTCGAGCGGGAGGCGGCTGCCGCCGGCATCGCCCTGCCGGCCGAGGAGCTTCTCGCCGCATACGCCGAGATCGAGCCCGCCGTGGAGGCGGAGACGTACCGCAGTTACCGGGAGATCCTCGCGGAGACCGCGGTGCGGGTTGCCGCTCGCTTCGGCTGGCGAATCGACGCGGGTCAGGCGCGCTTCCTTCCCGAGAGCCTTCCCTCCTGGCGCTCCTTTCCGGACACCAACCCGGCGCTGCGGGGGCTCGCGGCGACGGGCTGCCGCCTCGGGATCCTCTCGAATGTCGACGACGACCTGCTCGACGGCACGCGGCGGTGGCTCGAGGTCCCCTTCGACCCGGTGATCACGGCCGCGCAGGTGCGCTCCTACAAGCCCGCGCCCGGGCACTTCCTCGCCGCGCGGGAACGCCTCCCCCCCG
The DNA here is from genome assembly GCA_050745345.1 of Thermoanaerobaculia bacterium. Classification (GTDB taxonomy): domain Bacteria; phylum Acidobacteriota; class Thermoanaerobaculia; order UBA5066; family Gp7-AA6; genus DATBFU01. The sequence continues at coordinate 3,752 of JBOGJK010000228.1, read as the reverse complement.
GGGCGCGCTGGCTCCACGCCGCACAGAGCTATTTCCACGACGTCCTGCCGTGCAGGCGTCTCGGGATTCCGGTCGCCTGGATCAACCGGAAAAAGGAGAAGAGCGGCGACGCGGGCCCTCCCATTTGGGAGGCGGCCGACCTCGCCGGCCTCGCGGACTGGCTGGAGACCTGACGGCTGGGGTCAGGCATGTATTCATGTATTATTTGGGACCGGGCACGACGACTTGCCCGACGCGGGTTCAGATACCGAGAAGGAAGAGATCGAGGTCGGGCGAGAGGCCTATCCGGCGGTCCGGGCGCCGCCGGCGGTTGCCAAAGCCGCGGCGGTTCCCCGACGCGCGCCGCTCCGACTCGCCGCCGTCGTTTCCGTCGCGCCGGTCCGGGACGAGCCGGCGCGGAATCCCCATTCGCCTCTGATGCTTTCGCCGCTCGGGGACGGGCTCGCCGCCGCGACTCTCGCGGGCCCCCCCTCCCCTGACCGGTGAAACCACGAAAAGGCTCTTCAAGTTGCTTCCCTCGTCCGCCTCCGAAGCCCCCGCATCATACACATCCGCTTCGGAGCGGTTGACGGCGTTCTAGGATCGCGCGGCCCTTCGGCCTCCCGTCTTCATTCGGTGCAGCGCCTTGCCGAGCTTGACGTTGACCACACTGTCCCGGGAGAGGAACCCGATCGGAGGCCGCTTGCGAACGCCCATGTCGTCCCGCAGCTTCAGCAGCCCCCGGTGGTCCGGCGTCACCCGTAGGCCGATCTCCAGAGCCTCGATCGCCTTCTTGCGGGAGCCCGAGAGCATGTAGAGCTGGGCAAGGCTCCAGTAGATGTGCGGGTTACGCCGGTCGGAGGCGACCGCTTTGAGGCAGAGCTCCAGGCCCTCCTTCAGGCTATGCGTGTGGCCCAGCGAGAGGGCGTAGCTGGCCAGGATACCGGTCGGAATCGAAAGGTCTCGCTTTGTCTGGCGGCTGCAGTACTCCGACAAGAGCTCGCGGGCCTGCGGGTATCGCTGGAGCTTCAGGGCATCTCTCCCGCGTTTCAACAGTTCTTCGTCGTCGAACCGGTCCAACTCGACCATCGGCGCCGCCTCCATCATAGGAATAAGGACCAGATTCTAACCCCGGCGCGGCCGCGCGCAGCGCCTGAAGGTGCCATACGGGGCCCCAGGGGCGGCCCGGAAGGGCCCTTTGTTCGTCCGCGTCCGCCTCGCAGGCGGCCCCGAGCCACTTCTCGAGGTCTCGATCGAGGTCCAAAAAGGACCGGATCTCCTCCTGCGGGGCACGCGCGGAAACGACTGCTAACCGAGGACCTCGGCGGCCCGCTCGTCCACTTCGCGCGCGGTCAGGGTCTCCAGAACCGCAGCGAGTGCCCAGACGTGACCGAAGGGGTCCACGACCTGGCCGTAACGGTCGCCGTAGAAGGCATTGGCGACCGGGATCTTCGGCAGGGCGCCCGCCTCGACCGCGCGCCGGAAGGCGGCGTCCACGTCGCCGACGTACAGCTCCAGGATCACGCTGGTGCCCCGGAGCGTCTCGGGCGAGCGCGTCTTGACCCCGCTCTCCAGGCGCGAGTAGGCCTCCTCGGGCATGCCCATGTTCTCCTCGGAGAGGAGCACGTACGAGTCGGCGACTTTCAGCTGCGCGTGGAGCAGGCGCGCCGCGGGCGGGATCGCCGAGCGGTACAACACCTCGGCGCCGAAGGCGCGGCGGTAAAAGTCGAGCGCCTTTTCGAGGTTACGGACGATCAGGTGCGCCGCGATCCGCCGCTCGTCTGTCCTCGCTCCCCGAATTGCCATGGCTCCTCCTTTCGGCTGCAAGCCTGGGCCCGCCTGGCAGCCCACTTATAGACCCGATTCGGGGCCACGCGACCCGCGGGCGGTAAACCCGCAGCGCCTGCCGCCGTATCTCACCGAAAGCCGGGATTCGTGTAAGTGTTCAGTGCGAGCCCTTCCCCGGGCTCGAGAGAAGAGGAGGTTTGCGATGAGAGTTCGAGGCTCCCTGTCGGTCCTGGCCCTGGCAACCCTCCTGGCTGCGCGTCCCCTCGCGGCGCAGGAGAAGAAGGCCGCCGCTCCCCCGATGGACGAGAAAGCCATGATGGAGCTCTACCAGAAGATGGCGACACCGGGCGACGCCCACCAGAAGCTCGGCGCGACGGTCGGCAGCTGGAACGTGAAGAACACCATGTGGATGGATCCCTCCAAGCCGGCGCAGGTCACGGAAGGCAGCGCCGAGAGCAAGTGGATCCTGGACGGCCGCTGGATCGAGCAGCGTTACGAGGGCACCTTCATGGGGCAGCCCTTCACGGGGATCGGCTATACAGGCTACGACAACTACAAGAAGAAGTACGTGAGCACCTGGATGGACACGGCCTCGACGGCGCTCTTCAAGGCGACCGGCAACTTCGACGTGTCCGGCAAGGTCCTGACCCTGACCGGCAAGTCGGACGACTACACGACCGGCAAGGAAATCACGATGCGCGAGAAGGTCACGATCGTCAGCAGCGACGAGCACATCTTCGAGATGTGGGGCCCGGCGCCGGACGGCAAGGAGTACAAGATGATGGAGATCCGCTACACCCGGAAGAAGTAGCGGGTCTTCGCGCCCCCGGACCCCGGAGAGGTGCGCAGCGGGGCGTGGACCGTCGGGCGCCCGGGCGGGGATCAGCGCGGAGAGGGGCGCGCCGGCGGAGAGTCGAGGATCGGGAAGCCGTTTGGCCCGATCGGAGGGGGAGGGGGACTGCCCGGCACAAGGGGGAAGCCGTTGGGCCCGACCAGAGCCGGAGGGGGCGCAACGGGCGGCCGAGGCGGCAGCTTCGGGACGTAGCAGCCGTAGCAGCCGCCGTAGTAGCCCGGGTATCCCTCGCTGTAGCTGACCGGAACGGGTACGCTCGACGCCGCGCCAGCGGCCTCGGCGGTCCGACCCTCCCCCGTCGGGCCGAGCAGGACGGTGTCGCCGGGCGTTGCCCGCTCATCCACGGTCATCGACGCGATGCCGAGCACGTCCTCGGCGGCAACGCTCATGTAGACGCTGTCCGGATAGCGGTGAAAGAGATACAGCCGGCCGCGGCGCACGGGGGCGTCGGCCGAGAGGATTCGGGCGTTCCCGCGCAACTGGATCTGCCGGATCGTCCGCGCCTCCGAGGGCGGGACGAGCAAGAGAAACAGCAGGGCGAAAGCCCCCAGTACCTTCATCGCGAGCCTCCGGGCAGAGTCGCGAGTATATGCCCCTCGGATCCGGAAAATCCCTGCCCCTCTCCGCGCGGCACCTCCACCGTGACCGAGGCCCAGGAGCCCCGAGGCCCCGGGTAGCGCGCGTCGACCAGTCGCACGCGCGTGGAGCCCGCAGATGGCTCTACCTGGAAGGCCGGGAATCGAGACCAGGTGAGGAAGGCCCGCCCGGCAGGGGTCGCGGCTGCGGCCCGGGCGGCCGGGCCGGTGTCTCCCTTCGTCCAATACTCCCCGGAAAGCGCCAGGTCCGGGCGCGGCAGCAGGCGCAGCGTGGCGAACCGGTAACCCTCTCCGGTGTCGAAGACCGCCATCCGCGCCAACGGGTTCCACGGGACGGGCCCGACCATCAGGCGCTCGAAGTCGAGCCCCAGGGCGCGCGCCTGCCGGCCGGCGAAGCTCCTTCCGGCCTGACCCGAGCCGAGCATCGCGAGGACGTAAAGCGCCGCGAGCCACAGCGCGGCCCGAGCGGGCTTCTCCCGCCGCGGCTCGCCGCGGCGTTCCCGCGCGCGGGACCAGCCGATGCCGCCGGCGAGCAG
>JBOGJK010000227.1:0-2690 GCA_050745345.1 Thermoanaerobaculia bacterium | reverse complement strand
TCGCGAGGGACCCGGACGCTCTGGCGCGGTTCGAGCGCGAGGCACTCGCGGTGGCAGCACTCTCGCATCCCAACATCCTCTCGATCTTCGACTTCGGAAATCAGGAAGGCGTCTCCTATGCCGTCATGGAGCTTCTGGAAGGAGGGACGCTGCGAGACAAGCTGGATGCGGGGCTCGTCCCGCAGCGGCAGGCCGTGGACTACGCGCTGCAGGTCGCCAAAGGCCTCTCGGCCGCACACGAGAAGGGCGTCGTCCACAGGGACCTCAAGCCCGAGAACCTCTTCGTGACCAAGGACGGCCACGTCAAGATCCTCGACTTCGGCCTGGCGAAGCGGGTCCAGGCGGTTGCCCCCGGCGAGGAGACGAGCGCCCCGACGGTCTCCAGTCACACGACGCCGGGGACGGTGATGGGGACGGTGGCCTACATGTCGCCCGAGCAAGTACGCGGCCTCGCCGTGGACCACCGCTCGGACATCTTCTCGTTCGGCGCGATCCTTTACGAGCTGCTCTCGAACAGGAGGGCGTTCAAACGAGACACGACTGCGGACACGATGTTGGCCATCATGCGGGACGAGCCTCCGGACTTTTCGGCGTCGGGGAGAAACGTCTCGCCGGCCCTCGAGGGCATCGTCAAACATTGCCTGGAGAAGAACCGCGACGATCGGTTTCAGTCCGCCAAAGACATTGCTTTCGCCCTTTCCGAGGCTTCCTCTCCGGCTACCAAGACCGCGCGCCAGAGTGCTCTCGAGCCTTCCGGCAGGAAGGGCCTTCTGATCTCCGCCGCTGTCGTCGTCGTCCTCTTTGCCGCCGCGGCGGTTGTCTTCCTCCGGCGGCAGCAACCCGGCGCCAGGACCACCCCCTCCATCGCCGTGTTGCCCTTCACGAACCTGAGCGGCGACAAGGAGCAGGAGTACTTCTCCGATGGTCTCTCGGAGGAGCTGATGGGTCTTCTCACCAAGGTGAAGGAGCTGCGCGTGGCCGGGCGGACGTCCTCCTTCGCGTTCAAGGGAAAGGCCGAAGATCTCGCGGTGATCGGCCAGAAGCTCCATGTGGCAACGGTTCTCGAGGGGAGCGTGCGCCGGTCGGGCGACCAACTCCGAGTCTCGACTCAGCTCGTCAACGTGGGCGACGGCTATCAGATCTGGGCGGAGACGTACGACCGCAAGATGACCGACGTCTTCGCGGTGCAGGATGAGATTGCCGCGGCAGTCGTGGCGGCGCTGAAGGTCAAGCTGCTGGCGGGGGAGCGCCGGGTCGGTTCCCAGCGCCGGACGTCGAACCCGGAGGCGTACAACCAGTACCTCCTGGGCCGGCAGTTGGCGATCCGAGCCAACCCGGAGAGTATTCGGATCGCGGTGGCGGCCTACCAACGGGCGATCAAGCTCGATTCGAGCTACGCCGCCGCCTACGCCGCGCTCGCAGTCGCGGAGTACTGGCTGGCGGAAGGCGCGGGGGGGACTGCCGAGGCCGTGGCGGCGGAAAGGCAGCAGGCGATGGCGGCGGCGGAAAAGGCGATCGCGCTAGACCCGGATCTGGCGGCAGGCTATTCGGCGCGAGGCCTCGTTCGTTACGGAATCACCTGGGACTGGATCGGGGCGCAGGCGGATCTCGAGCGGGCCCTGTCGCTCGATCCGGGCGACAGCGGGATCCAGATCGTCTACAGCTACATTCTCTCCAGCCTGGGCCGGCTGCCGGAAGCGATCGTGGCGGCCAAGAAGGCGATCGAGCTCGACCCGCTGTCGGCCCGCGGAGGAAGCAACCTCGGCAGGTACCTCAACGCCATCGGGCAGCTCCCGCAGGCGCGCGAGGCGCTGACCCGGGCGCTCGAAATCAATCCAGAGGATGAATGGGTCCATTTCAACCTCGGGACCACCGCCCTGCTGGAGGGCCAGCCGAAGGCCGCGCTCGCCGAGTTCCGGCGCGCCGGCGACGCCCGGGGACTGGCCGGCGTGGCGATGGCCGAGCACGATCTGGGTCATACGAAGGAATCGCAAGAAGCGCTGGACGAGCTGATCGCCAGGCGCGGCCAGGACTCGGCCGTCCATGTCACCGAGGTCTACGCCTGGCGTGGCGAGCGCGATCCGGCCTTCGCCTGGCTCGAGAGCGCCTACACGCAGCGGGACCCGCTGCTCGCCGAAATCCCGTGCAACCCGTTCTTCGCCAGGCTGCACAGCGACCCGCGCTACGCGGCGATGCTGAAGAGGTTGAACCTGCCCGTCGGGAAGTGAGAAGGGTGTACCCATGTCGGATTTCGGATTTGAGATGAGACCAACGCGTTTCGCCACCTGCGGTAGCTGCGACAGCTCCTGGGCGTCAGCGAGGGCGAAACCATCCGGCGGCTGTGGAATCTAACCCCCGAGAGTGGTGTTTGTCTCGGCGCGAACGAAGGAGGTCTGTCTTGAGATCACGTTTCCTGATCGGTTTCGTTCTCGGGCTGGGCGCGGCCGTCCTGTCACTTGCAAGGCCGGCCGGCGAGCGCGCCACGGCCATCTTCGCCGGAGGCTGCTTCTGGTGCGAGGAGACGGCCTTCGAAGGCCTGGACGGAGTCATCTCCGTCACGTCCGGCTACACTGGAGGGCAGGCGAAGAACCCGACCTACGAGCAGGTCTCCGCGTGGTGGACCGGGCATGCGGAGTCCGTCGAGGTTGCATACGATCCCGCCAAGATCAGCTATGAGCGCCTCCTGGAGG
>JBOGJK010000226.1:0-2406 GCA_050745345.1 Thermoanaerobaculia bacterium | reverse complement strand
GATCTCCGGAGGGTCCGATCCGCGTCGCCGGATTTCCCGTCCCCGATCAGGGCGGTGGCGAGCGAGAGAACCATCGTCGCGTCGGTAGGCTTCCGCTCGACCGCCTCGGAGAGTGGCCCAACGGCCGCCGCGAAGAGTCCCTGCCTGAGATAGAGGTTTCCCAGCGCCGACCAGGCGTCGATCACACCCGCGTCGGCTTTCAGGATCCCCTTCAAGATTCGCTCGGCGCCGGGAAAGTCCGAGGCGCTCGTGCGCTCCCGCGCTTCGTTCAGTCGGTTGAAGATTCCGATCTTTTCTCGCGGGGCGGCGAGAGTCGCGGCGGACCCCAGCTCTGCACCGGAGCGCGCACCGATGTAGCCGAGCGACGCGAGCTTCGCCACGGTCTCCGGGTCGTCTTGCCGGTAGTGCGCCGCGAGCGGATTCTGGCTCCACCGATCGACGAAAGCCGCGAAACGGCGCCGCTGCTCTTCGTACAGCGGGCGGTGGATCCGGGCCAGGTTGACCTCCTCCGTGGGATCGTGCTCGAGATCGTAGAGCTCCGGCGCAGAGGACTCGATGATCTTGTACCGCCGACCCTGGATCGATCGGAGCTCGCCCCACCCGAAGTGAAGCCGCGGGTAGTAGGTCTCGGCATAGACAGGGACCTCGCCCCAACCAGCGCCTCCGGCGAGCAGGGGAAGCAGGCTGCGTCCCTGAACACTCGACGGCACAGGGAGCGCCGTCGCCTCCGCGATCGTCGGCATGATGTCCGCGAGCGAAACGGGCTCCGGCCGGCGCGCGCCGCGAGGGACGCTTCCGGGCAGCGACAGGATGAGAGGCACCCGGAGCGTCGTTTGATATGCAAGAAACCCATGCCCCTGCTCCTCGTGCTCGCCGAGGCTCTCGCCGTGGTCGCCCGCGAGCACCACCACGGTCCTGTCCCGCAGCCCTCGGCGCGACAAGGCGTCGAGGAGCCGACCAACCTGCGAGTCGACGAAGGCAATCTCGCCCACGTACGGTCGGCCCGGATACTGCTCCCGGAAGGGCGACGGCGGCTCGTAGGGTTCGAGGGGATCGAAGAACTGGACCCAGAGGAAGAACGGCGACTTGCGCGACTGTCCCTCGAGCCAGCGCAGCGCCGCGTCGGCGACCTCATTGGCGGGTCGTTGGATGTCGCCGAACGACACGATGTCCTCTTTGTGGACGTCGAAGTCGTCGTGGTACTCCTCGAAGCCGCGCCCGAGCCCCCATCGCGAGTCGAGAACGAACGCGCCGACGACGGCCGCCGTCCGATAGCGCCGGTCCAGGAACAGCGGCGCCAGCATCGGCAGCTCGGCCGGCACGACGAATCCACCATTGTCGCGAACGCCGTGACGAAGCGGGTAAGTCCCCGAGAAGATAGTCGTGTGCGACGGAAGCGTCAGGGGCGTCGATGACACGCATCTCTCGAAGAGGGCGCCGTCCTCCGCGAGCGAGTCGATTCGGGGCGTGCGGATCTCCGCGAAACCGTAGCAGCCGAGACGATCCGCCCTCAGGGTATCGATCGTGATGAGAAGCACGTTGAAACCCTTCCAGCGCCCGGGCCCGAACGCGCGCGAGCGCATGAGAAGGGGAAGGCTCGCCAGAAGGGCCACCACGACGACGCTCGCGGCAACCAGCAGGCGCCGCGAGCCCGGGCTCCGGACCCGATCGCGTTTCAAGCCGGCAATTATGACGGACCCGCCTTCTCCTCCTTGTAGAGCTGGGAGAGCGCCGCCATCGAGCCTAGAAACAGGAGGGACGCCGACACCAGGAACCCCGGTCTCGCTCTCCGGCGGCTCGAACGAACTTCAGCGGTCGATCTCATCGAGGCTCCTTCGCGGCGTCTGGCCCCTCGGCGACCGCCTATCCCTCGAGAAAAAAGGCCTCTCCTCAATAGGGTGTGGAAGTGATGTCGAGGTAAATCGCTCCTCGTCAGATGGTTAACTCCATTCTCACGATGACGCCTCTCGTCACTGGAATTCCTCAGACAGCGGCGCGGGCCGGCTGTTTCGCCCCTGTTCGGTGGAGCGATGTCCCTTCGCCGGCCGCTGGGGAGCGTCTTCCCCACCGTCGGAAAGATTCTGCCGCTCCTGGTCCTCGTCGGCGTCGGGATTTTTGCCGTTTCCTGGGATCGAGTGTTCCCCGTTCCGGCCCCCAACCCGAACAGCTTCGCGCCCGCCGCGCTGCTCGTCCTCTACGCCTACGCCGGCTTCCAGTCCGTACCCGGTCCCGCCGGGGAGTTCCGGAACCCGCAGCGCGACCTGCCCTTCGCCCTGATCGCCCAGGTCGTGATCGTCACGGGTCTCTACACTCTCGTTCAGCTCGTGGCGATCGGGACGCTGCCAGACCTCGGCGTCTCGAAGACGCGGCTCGCCGACGCCGGACGAATGCTGCTCGGTCCCGGAG
>JBOGJK010000225.1:0-2378 GCA_050745345.1 Thermoanaerobaculia bacterium | reverse complement strand
CTCTTTCTCTTCCGGCGGATCGCCGCACGCACGCTTCCTCCCAAGGCCGTCCCGCTCGCCGTCGCGCTCTTCGCCCTCAGCGACCCGTTGATCTACTTCTCCTCGGAGCTGAAGCCATATTCCCTGGACGTCCTGATCGTGCTGTGGCTTCTCGCCCTGGTCCTCGCGGCCCGACACGACACTTCAGGGCGTCGCTCTCCCCTGACCGGGCTGGCCCTGGCGGGGGCGCTGGCCGTCTGGTTCTCGCTCCCTGCCGTCTTCGTGCTGGCCGGCGCCGCCTCGACGCTCGCCGTCTCCGCCTGGCGGCGGCGGGACCGTCCGAGGCTGACCGCGCTCGCCCTGACGGGGCTCCTCTGGGGGGCGAGCTTCGCCGTGTTCAACGCCGTGTCGCTCTCGAATATCGGTCGCAGCCAGCGGGTGCTCGCGTTCTGGGCGCAGGGCTTTCCGCCCCTTCCGCCGCGCTCGTTGGACGACCTCTACTGGCCCGCCAGGGCGTTCGGAGCGCTCTTCGGCGACCCGGGCGGCTTCGTCTTCCGGGGCCTCGGCATCTTCTGCTTTCTCGTGGGCGCCTCCGTGCTGCTCGAGTCGGACCGGGCGCGGCTCGCCCTGCTGCTTTCGCCGCTCCTGCTCACGCTGGTCGCCTCGGGGCTCCGGCTCTACCCGTTTGAGGGGCGGCCGATCCTCTTTCTCGCCCCATTGCTTCTTCTGCTGGTGGCAGAAGGGGCGGAGCGGATCCGCGACGCGGCGTCGGCGCGGGCGCCGGCCGCCGGGATGATCCTCATCGCGCTGCTTCTCTTTCATCCCGTCCTCTTCGCGGCGCGCTCCCTGGCCGAGCCCCGCACCCGCGAGGAGATCAAGCCGGTGCTCGCCTACGTCCAGAAGCGGCAGCAGCCGGGTGACCGCCTCTACGTTTACGCCGCGGCCGCTCCCGCCTTCGACTACTACAGGGCGCGCTATGGCTTCGCGGCGGGAGGGGCGATCGTTGGAGCCTGGGCAGGCGAGCAGGAGGGGGCCCGCCGGGATCTCGAGCGGCTGCGCGGCGGCGCGCGGACATGGGTCCTCTTCACGCACAGCGAGCGCCCCGACGGCTCGGACGACCAAAAGCGGCTCCTGCCGCTGCTCGACGGCGCGGGCAAGCGCGTCGAGGAATTTCGCGCTCCGGGCGCCGCCGTGTACCTTTATGACATGGATAAACGCCCGAAGGGAGGGGCTCGCCCCTGAGAAGACGGCCGCCGCCCGCCGCCGTGCTCCTCGCGGCGGCGGTCCTCCTGGTCATGCGTGCCCCGGCCGCCGCGGCCGAGGGTGCCACTCTCCTCTTCCGGGGGGAAAGCCACCCGCTCGCCTCAGCCGGAACGGACTTCCAGATCTCCGACGCGGCGCGCGCCCTGGGCTTCGTGGTCGCTTCCGATCCGACGACCGGTGTTCTCACGCTGACCGGCCACGGGCACAAGGTCCTGGTGGGCGCCGGAACGGCCCAGGTGCCGGTGGATCAGCGCCTCGTCTCGATCTCGAGGCCCGCGCGGACCGTCGGCAGCGCCCTCTACGCCCCCGCCGACTTCTTCGAGAAGGTTCTCTTCCCCCTCGCCGGCGCGACCGGATCCTGGGACCCGGCGCGGCGGGTCTGGATCCTCTCGGAGGGGGGCGCCCTCTCGATCGAAGCCGCGGTCGTGCACGTGGCGCCGGCCACACAGGTGGTGCTGCGGCAGTCGGGCCCGGCGAAGTTCTCTTCGTCGCCGGCCCCCTCGTCGATCCAGATCCGCTGGCCGGGGCAGACGCTGGTCCCGTCCTTCTCGGAGAGGCGCTACGAAGACCCTTTCGTCTCGGTGATCCGCTTCTCTACGGACTCCGTGTCGATCGAGTTCCGGGAGCCCGGGCTGACGGCGCGCGCCTACGCGCTCACGGCGCCCGACCGCGTGGTCGTCGAGGTCTCCCGATCCGCCGCGGCCGCGGGGCAGGCGCCCCCGCCCTCCCCGGCCGCCGACTCGCCCCTGACGGTCGTCATCGATCCGGGGCACGGCGGCGCGGAGACGGGCGCGATCGGCGCGGCGGGCCTCCAGGAGAAAGAGGCTACGCTCGAGATTGCGCGCAAGCTCGCCGCGACGCTGCCGCGCCTCCTCTCCTGCCGTGTCGTTCTGACCCGCGACGGCGATTCGCTGGTCGGCCTCGACGACCGCACTTCCGCCGCCAACCACGAGAAGGCCGACCTCTTCCTCTCCGTCCACACGAATTCGTCGCGCATTCCGGGGGCCCGCGGTTCGGAGACCTACTACCTCTCGCTCGAGGCCTCCGACAAGCTCGCGCAGGAAGCCGCCAACCGCGAGAACGAGGCGGCCGCCTCCGCCGTCCCGACGCCGCCCGGTTCGGCGACCGACCAGGAC
>JBOGJK010000224.1:0-5301 GCA_050745345.1 Thermoanaerobaculia bacterium | reverse complement strand
GTCGCGTCCTCACCCCACTGCCCCTCTCCCGGTGGGAGAGAGGAGCGCCTCTCGCATTTGCACGGAAGAGGCGGGCAGACGGTCGAGGACCGGAAGCCCCTTGCCGTCGAAGCGGCCGAAAGTGAGGACTCCGGTCGGGCACGCGGTGACGCAGGCGGAGCAGCGCACGCACTGCGGGTCGGCCATCGGGAGGCCCTTGTTGGCGAAGTTCATGATGTCGATGCCCTGGTGGCAGACCGAGGTGCAGATGTTGCACGAGATGCACTTGGACTTCTCGGCGAAGATGCGAAAGCGCGTGAATCGCGCGTAGATGTTCATGAGGGCCGCGAGCGGACAGGCGAAGCGGCACCAGACGCGGCCCGAGAACCAGAAGTACATCCCGACCCCGATGATCCCGGCGAGGAAGATGTCGACGAGGTAGTAGTAGTTGAGCTGGACGCCGAAGAGAGACCAACCGGAGAGCAGCCCTTCGTAGAGCTTTCCCGCGGCGCGGCCGATCCCCGTGTCCGGGAGGATCCAGGAGAGGATGCGGCCGAAGAGGAGCAGCAGCGCCGCCGCCAGCACGACCTGTCCGGTCATGTTCACGCGGTTCCAGAGCGGCCCGTGCGGCATCTTCTGCCGGTGCGCGTCTCCCATCGTCTCCGCGAGCGCCCCGCAGGGGCAGATCCAGCCGCAGTAGGCCCCCTTTCCCCACTTGCGGATGATGATCGGGAGGATCACGAAGGTCTGGATCGTGCCGATGACGAGCCACCAGGCGAGTGGCTTGTAGGAGAAGAAGTTCCAGATGAAGAGGGGCCAGGCGATGATGAAGCCGAAGGCGCGCCAGTACTCGCGCCCGTGCCCGTAGTCGGCGGAGGGGAAGAGGTTGTCGGCGAAGGTCTTGCCGAAGCCGGCGTCGAAGGCGCCGTTGTGGCCGAGGAAGGGGAGGATCAGGTAGGGGAGGAGAAAGAGCGGGATCAACTGGATGGCCGTCAGCGTCACGGTCTGACGCGTGACGTAAGGCGTCTTGCGCCTCCGGATCCGGGCGATGCCGAAGAGAAGCACGCAAAGACTGTAGGCGAGCGAGTAGTAGAAGCCCGGGTCGGCGAGCGAGACCGCGAGCGTGCCGAGTGGTGTGGCCGGGTTCTTTGCGGCCGCGGCGATCGCCGCTCCCGCGCGCTCGAGCAGCGCCGGCACGTTGAAAGGAAAGAGCTCGTGCTTCTGGAAGAACTGGTTGACGAGCCCGCTCGCCTTCCAGTTGTAGAGAAAGACGCAGAAGAGGAAGAAGCCGAGGAAGGCGGCCCAGGTCGCCGGCTTCCACTCGCCTCGGATCGGGATCCCGGAGCGGCGGAAGAACTCGAGCGGCGCCTCGCGCCCGAGCATCGTGAAGATGACGTCGTTGGGTAGCGTCGTCTCCCGCCCCGCCTCGTCCTTCACGACCACCTGCTTCGGCTCGATGCGGACCACCTGGGTCCCCATGGCGAAGCGCACCGAGCCGGGGGCGTGCTCGCCGGCTGCCTTCATGAACGTTCCGGTCGAGGTCGTGACCCTTTCGGAGGTCGGGTGCTCGACGGCGACGTCGGCCGACGGGTTCTTCTCGAGCATCCGGAGCTTCTGGATGTTCTCGGGCTTGGGGCGCGCAAACTCCTTCTTGCGGTAGGAGAGGGTCACGTGCGCGCCGGCCGCCGCGAGCGCGATCGCCGTCTCGAGCGCCGAGTCTCCGCCTCCGACGACGAGGGCCTTCTGTCCGGTGAACTCCTTCGGGTCGTAGAGGCGGTTGAAGACCCGGTCCGGGTCCTCCTCGCCGGGGACCCCCAGTCTCCGGTGGTTTCCGCTCCGACCGATCGCCACGATGACGCGCCGGGCCTTCGTGACGGGGGGTTTCTCCCCCTTCGCCTTCTCGCCGTGGCGGAGGTGGAGCAGGTCTCCCTTGCGTTCGATCCGCTCGATACGCGAGAAGGCGACAGGGATATCCGCCTCCTTTACACGCTTCTCCATCCCCTCGAGCAACTCCTCCTTGGGATGCACCTCCTTCCTGAACTGAAGCTCTCCCTCCGGCTTCATGTCGGTCGGGTAGGTGTAGATCGGCTTTCCCTTCGGGAAGTTCGCAACGGTCGAGAAGAGCTCGGAGGCCTCGAAGACCTGGAAGCTGACGCCGGCCTTGCGCGCCTGGAGCGCCGCGGCGATGCCGGAGACACCCGCTCCGACGATCGCGATGTCGACGACCTCGGGATCGGTCCCGCGCGTCCGCACGAAGTCGGGCTCGGCCAGGATCCCGTTGACGGCCCGGGCGCCCGTGTCGGAGGAGAACTTGAGAAGCGGAATCCCCGTCAGGTCCCCCACGATCCGAACGCCGGGCACCGCCGTCGCGCCGTCCTCCCGCACCTCGGGCAGCTTCTCGACCGTGCCCGCGGGCCACATCGTGTGCAGCCAGTGTGTGTAGCGGCCAATCGCGGATAACATGCTCACTCTTGGATGCCTACGGCCGGGCCGAGATTCCGGATTCCGATTCTATTCCCGGTGCCCGGCAACAGGCCAACGCACCCGGTTGACATCTTCACGTACCTGGCGCATAAGGTCACAAATTCGCGTGGCACGCGCCGCGCCAACGCCATGAGAAGGTTTGCCCCGCTCCGTCTGGACTGCCGGGGAACCGGAAGGTCCCCGCCCTCCCGAGGATCACTCTCACGCTTCCGATCCTTTTGGGAGGAGAAAGAGCGCCATGACGTTCCAAGCCTGGAAGCACTCGGGCCTCCCTGGCCGGCGCTGGGGCGCCAGCGGCTCTCCACGTATCGGGTCTCGCCCGGACCGGCTCCGCGGGGGAACAGTGCCGGCTCGGCTGGGCGCGCGACCAGGCCCGCAAGGCGCCCAACTTCCCCTGATAGGCATCGACGGATCTTGAATTCTTCTCGCCGGGGCTTCGCGCCGTCCGAGCCCTGTCGGGAAGATGACTCGAGACTGGAGAGGAGGATGCGGTGCTTCGGACGGCGTGCCTTGTCATGCCCTGTCAACTCTCAACGATAAGGAGGCAGCGATGACCCGAATCGACGGAGTCCTTGGTGCTCTGGGCGTGCTCGTCGTGGTCGCGGCACCCGCGACTGGCCAGGAGGCAAAGCCGGCCTCGCCGGCGGACGGTCACACGGTCCACGTCACGGCCCCGCACGTGGTGGCCGGCAAGGTCATGGGTCCTTACCATCATTACTGCAAGGTCCTTTCCCCCGAGCCCGTGATTGAGTGTCTCTGCTACGATTCCAGCGACCCCGGTGCCCGCCTTCAGCAGGTCGAGTACATCATCGCCAAGTCCATTACGCGGACAGGTGCCGTGACGCTTCGCAATTGGAACAAGAACTGGCACGACCACCGGCAGGAGATCGCCACCGGCCGCGTGCAGGTGCTCGATCTGCCGCCCGAGAAGGCCAAGGAAGTGGCTGACCTCGTCGCCACCACCGACGGCATCATTTTCCACCTCTGGTCGCATGACGATAAGGTGCCGAGCGGCGACGTGATCATTGCCCAATCGGTGGGGCATGTGAACCTGACGGAATCGGAGTTCAAGAAGGGCGCTGAGGACAGGCCGGCGGCGAAGCCGCCCGAGAAGTGACGACCGCGGTCGGTCGGCGAGGCCGCGTTGTCTCGCAAGGGATATCTGGACTCCTCGCGCAAGGAGGCCGGAGTGGCCGAGCGTGTGTCCTTGCTTGTGCGCCCCGAGGAGCGTGATAGGCGGGGTTGAGACGGAAGTCGGATCTTCGGTCTTTAGGTGCAGCGGATGAGTTGCTCCTGTCGAGGATGAAAGCCGGGCACGGGGGCCAATCGCTGGCAGCGGCCTGGAGGGACCTGCGATGCGATCGCCTTGACCCCGTGTCGGTCTGACCGAGTCCTCCATCGCTGCGCGGGCTCGCGGGGCTTCGTTGGGCTCGCCGGCGGGGGCCGTCTTCAGCTCTGCCGCTGCTTGGCGATGTGCTGATGCCGGGGGGACCTCATGGTCCCCCCGAACCCCCGGGAAGGATCGCCTGCGTCGCCTCGCATCGGAGCCCGCGGCGCCCGCAGCGCTGTCTCAGACCATCTTCAGCAGCCTGTTGGTACGCTCGGGGCGTGCCGGAGCTGCCGGACATCCTTGCGTACCTTGCGGCACTCGAGCCGCGCGTGCTCGGACGCCGTCTCGAGAGCATCCGCCTTGGAAGCCCCTTTCTGCTGCGTTCCGTGACGCCGTCCCTTCGCGAGGCGGAGGGGAGGAGGGTGCTCGCCCTGCGGCGGATCGGGAAGCGGATCGTCTTCGCGCTTGAGGGCGACCTGTACCTCGTCCTGCACCTGATGATCGCGGGCCGGCTGCACTGGAAGGGGAGGGGAGGGAAGGCCGGAGGGAGCGGTGCGCTCGCGGCGTTCGACTTCGAGAACGGGACGTTGCTGCTGACGGAGGCGGGCTCGAAGAAGCGGGCCTCGCTCCACCTGGTCAATGGTAAGTCTGCACTTACGGATTTCGAGCGGGGCGGGCTCGAGGTGCTCGAATCGGACCTGCCGGCCTTCCGGGCGGCGCTGGCCCGCGAGAGCCACACCGTCAAGCGGGCGCTGACCGACCCGCGCCTCTTCTCCGGCATCGGCAACGCCTACTCCGACGAGATCCTGCACCGGGCGCGCCTCTCGCCGGCGAAATTGACGGGCCGGCTGACGGGAGAGGAGACGGAGCGGCTCTGGCGCGCGGCGCGGTCGACGCTCTCGGAGTGGAGCGAGCGCCTGGTCGGGGAGGCGGGGCGAGCCTTCCCTGAGAAGGTCACCGCGTTTCGCGAGGGGATGGCCGTGCACGGCCGGTACGGCAAGCCCTGCCCGGTCTGCGGCTCTCCCGTGCAGCGGATCGTCTACGCCGAGAACGAGTCGAACTACTGCGCGACCTGCCAGACGGGGGGAAGGCTGCTCGCCGATCGCGCCCTCTCGCAGTTGCTCAAGGGAGACTGGCCCAGGACCCTGGAAGAGCTGGAAGAGAGGAAACTCTCCTCGCGGTAGGCGTTACGATCGCCCGCCGATGAAGGCGAAGGCTCGCGGTCTCGCTCTCGTTCTGAGTCTCCTCTCCGCGGTGTCGTCCTCCGGGCAGGCGCGTCTGACCCTGCCGGAGCGTGGGAAGCCCGAGTTCTCCCTGCTCGGCGGCTACGGCCTTTCGGTTCAGGTCAACCGCAGCCGGACGGAGGAGCAGCTCCTGATGGTGCAGCCCCAGGCGGGCTTTCGCCTCGGAGCGCGTTTCGACTATTTGATCGAAGGGTATCTGGCGAAGTACTTTCGCCCGGACGGATTCGCCGCGGGAGTCGTCCCTCTGGGCGCCCGCTACTTCTT
>JBOGJK010000223.1:0-4069 GCA_050745345.1 Thermoanaerobaculia bacterium | reverse complement strand
GGAGCGCTTTCCTCGCCGCGGCGAAGCTCGCGCTCGAAAAGGAGCGCGGGACGCGGGGGGCGGGTCTGCGCTTCCTGACGGCGGCGACGACTTCGCCGACCCTCTCCGCGCAGATGGCCGGGATCCTCCAGGCGTATCCCGAAGCGAAGTGGGTCGCCTGGGAGCCGGCGGGGCGCGACAACGTGTACGAGGGCACGCTCCTGGCCTTCGGAGAGCGGCTCGAGCCGGGCTATGCGTTCGACCAGGCGGACGTCATCCTCTCCCTCGAGGCGGACTTCCTCGGGCCGGGTCCGGCGCAGCCGCGTTACGTCCGCGACTTCGCCTCCCGGCGGCGCGCGGACAACGCGAACCGGCTCTACGCGGTCGAGGCAACGCCGACCTTGACCGGCGCCCGGGCGGACCACAGGCGCCCGATGGCGCCGCGGCAGATCGAGGCCTTCGCCCGCGCGGTGGCCGCCGCCGTGGGCGCGGCTCCCTCGGGGCCCGCCGCGGATCCCTTCGCCGAGGCCGTGGCGAAGGACCTCTCCGGGCACCGCGGGGCCGGCCTCGTGGTGGCCGGAGACGGGCAGCCTCCCGCCGTCCACGCGCTGGCCCACGCGATCAACGAAAGGCTCGGCAACGCCGGGCGGACCGTCGTGTACACCGAGCCCGTGCTGGCCAATCCGGGCGGTCAGGCCGCGGCCCTCTCGGAGCTCGCGCGCGAGATGCGGGAGGGGCGCGTCTCCACACTCGCCATTCTCGGCGGCAACCCCGTCTTCACGGCCCCCGCGGATCTTCGCTTCGCCGAGGCGATGGAGAAGGTGCCCCTGCGGCTGCGCCTCGGCCTCCATGAGGACGAGACCTCGCGCCTGTCCCACTGGCATGTCGCGGAAGCCCACCCGCTCGAGGCCTGGGGCGACGCGCGCGCCTGCGACGGGACCGCGACGATCCTGCAGCCCTTGATTCTGCCGCTCTACGGCGGGAAGTCCTCGCACGAGTTCCTCGCCGCGTTCTCGGACCAGCCGGAGAAGACGGGCTACGACATCGTGAAGGATCACTGGCGCGCACGGCTCTCCGGCGACTTCGAAGCGGCCTGGCGCAAGGCTCTCCACGACGGCGTCGTCGAGGGGACCGCTTTCCCGCCGAAGGCGGTCTCCGTGCGAGCTCTCGACTCTCGACCCTCGACTCCGGACTCCTCCGCCGAACTGACCGTCCTCTTCCGCCCCGACCCGACCGTCTGGGACGGCTCGTACGCCAACAATGGCTGGCTGCAGGAGCTGCCCAAGCCCCTGACCAAGCTCACCTGGGACAACGCGGCCCTGATCTCCCCCTCGACCGCCGAGACGCAGGGCGTCGCAAACGGCGATGTCGTGGACCTGCTGCTTGCGGGGCGCAGGGTCACGGCTCCCGTCTGGGTGATGCCGGGACAGGCCGAGGGGTGCGTGACGCTCCACTTCGGCTACGGGCGCACCCGCGGAGGGCGTGTGGCCGACGGCAAGGGGTTCGACGCCTACGCGCTGCGGGGATCCGACGGGCTCTGGTCGCGCGAGGGACTCGAGCTGCGCAAGACCGGCGGCCGCTATGCGCTCGCCACGACACAGCACCACCACAGCATGGAAGGGCGCGACCTGGTGCGCGCCGTGACCGCCGAGCAGTACCGGCGCGATCCCGGCCTCGTCGCGAAGATGGGGGCGCACCCGCCGGGGCCGGCGGACACGCTCTACCCGAAGCTTCCGACCGGAAGTTACGCCTGGGCAATGTCGATCGACCTTTCGGCCTGTGTCGGGTGCAACGCCTGCGTCCTCGCCTGCCAGGCGGAGAACAACGTTCCGATCGTCGGCAAGCACGAGGTCTCCCGCGGGCGAGCGATGCACTGGATCCGGATCGACCGCTACTGGGCCGGGGGGCCCGAGAACCCCGAGACCTTCCACCAGCCGGTGACCTGCATGCACTGCGAGAACGCGCCGTGCGAGGTGGTCTGTCCCGTCAACGCCACGGTGCACAGCGCCGAGGGGCTCAACCAGATGGTCTACAACCGCTGTGTCGGCACCCGTTACTGCTCGAACAACTGCCCCTACAAGGTACGACGGTTCAACTTCTTCCTCTACTCCGACTTCAAGAGCGAGCTCGCCAAGATGGCGCGCAACCCCGAGGTCACGGTGCGCAGCCGGGGCGTCATGGAGAAGTGTACCTACTGCGTTCAGCGCATCAACCGGGCCCGGATCACCGCGGAGCGGGAGGGCCGCGCGATCCGGGACGGCGAGATCGTGACGGCCTGCCAGCAGGCCTGCCCCGCGCAGGCGATCGTCTTCGGCAACATCGGGCATCCCGAGAGCCGTGTCTCCCGGGCGCGCGCCGAGAAGCGCCATTACGGCCTGCTCGAGGAGCTCGGCACGCGGCCGCGGACGACCTACCTCGCCTCGATCTCGAACCCGAATCCCGCGCTGGCCGCCGCGGCCCGGGGCGAGAGAGAGAACGGCGCATGACCGACGGCTCGACGCGCGACGCCGCGGCCGGCAAGCCCGACCTGCCGCCGGGAGCGATCCTCGCGCCCGGCTACACCTTCACGACGGTCACCGACAAGCTCGCCGCGATCACGCTGTCGCGGCGCACGCCTCTCGCCTGGTTCTTCGGCGCCGCGGTCGGCTTTGCGTTGACGATGGTGCTGCTGGCGACGATCACGTATCTCGTCTTCCGGGGTGTGGGCATCTGGGGCGTCAACGTCCCGGTCGGCTGGGGCTTCGACATCCTGAACTTCGTCTGGTGGATCGGCATCGGCCACGCCGGCACGCTGATCTCGGCGATCCTGCTCCTGCTGCGGCAGCCCTGGCGCAACTCGATCAACCGGTTCGCCGAGGCGATGACGATCTTCGCGGTCGCCTGCGCGGGGCTCTACCCGGCGCTCCACACGGGCCGGCCCTGGCTCGACTACTGGATGATCCCCTATCCCAACACGATGGGGATGTGGCCAAACTTTCGGAGCCCCCTGATCTGGGACGTCTTCGCCGTCTCGACCTACGCCACGGTGTCGCTGCTCTTCTGGTTCATCGGAATGATTCCGGACCTGGCGACCCTGCGCGACCGGGCCAAGAAGACGTGGGCCAAAGTCGCCTACGGGATGCTCGCCATGGGCTGGCGCGGCTCGGCGCGGCACTGGGCGCGCTACGAGCAGGCTTCGCTGCTGCTGGCGGGGCTGGCGACACCGCTGGTCATCTCGGTCCACACGGTGGTGTCGCTCGACTTCGCGGCGGGTGTGGTGCCCGGCTGGCATGCCACGATCTTTCCTCCCTACTTCGTCGCCGGCGCCATCTACGCCGGTTTCGCGATGGTGCTGACACTGGCCATCCCACTTCGCAAGATCTACGGCCTCGAGGACTTCATCACGGGCAAGCACCTCGACAACATGGCCAAGATCCTGCTCGCCACGAGCCTGATCGTCTCGTACGGCTACATGATGGAGGCCTTCACGGCCTTCTACAGCGGGAACTCCTACGAGCGCTACATGATCTGGAACCGCCTGGGCGGGCCGTACAAGCAGATGTACTGGGCCCTTCTCTTCTGCAACCTGCTTGCGCCGCAGCTGCTCTGGTTCCGGAGGGTGCGCCGCTCGATTCCGGCGCTCTTCGGCATGGCGATGATCGTGAACGTCGGCATGTGGCTCGAGCGGTACGTCATCATCGTCGTCAGCCTGCACCGTGACTTCCTCCCCTCCTCGTGGGGCATGTACCGGGGCACGGTCTTCGACTGGTCCATGTTCCTCGGCTCGATCGGCCTCTTTCTCGCGTTGATGTTCCTCTTCATCCGGTTCCTGCCGATGATCTCCATCTTCGAGATGCGCGCGATCCTGCCGGAGGCGAGCGTGGGCGCGGACCCCGCGAGGTCAACCGCCCGGGGCGCGTAAAGCGACGATGAACCACGCGCGCACTCTCGAGCAGAAAGGCGCCCCAGGCCGCCGAGCGGTCTGTCCCCTCGATCCACGGGGCGGGCGGAGTCGATCCTTCGGAGCGCGCAGCGGGGAGCAAGACGCGTGAGCGGCGGCAAGCTCTACGGCCTGATGGCCGAGTTCGAGAACCCGAACGACCTGGTCGCC
>JBOGJK010000222.1:0-7457 GCA_050745345.1 Thermoanaerobaculia bacterium | reverse complement strand
GCCCTCGTCGGCGCAGGCGAGGATCTCGCTCTGGAGCCGGTGCGCGCCTTCGAGGCGGCGGGTCTCGCCTTCGAGCGACCGCACCGCGGCCTGCAACTCATCCGATCGCAGCCGCAGCCGGAGCTGCCTTTCGACCTGCCGCCCCAGGGCGCGAAGTGCCTCGATTTTTTCCGACGCGAGCTCCCGAGGCTCCCGATCCATCACGGAGAGCGTTCCCAGAGCGGTGCCGTCGGCCTGCAGGAGGGGAATCCCCGCGAAGAAGCGCAGACCGGAGCGCACGAGCGGGTCGTCCCGGAAGCGCCGGTCGCCCGCGACATCCGGCAGCACCAGGAGCTCGCCGGCCGCCATCGTTTGGGAGCAGAGGGCAAGGGCCCGGGGAGTCTCGGAGAGACTCACGCCGCCGCGTGACTTGAACCAGTGGTGCCCCTGCTGAAGCAGCGAAAGGGCGGCGATCGGAGCGTCGCAGATCTGGATGGCGAGCCGTGTCGCGTTCTCGAACAGCTCTTCCAGGAAGGAATCCAGCGCTTCCTCGCCGGGCGCGACGGGTCGCGCGGGAAGGGCGCGGTCGGCTGGGAGGCTCATGAGTTGCTCAGAAAGGGGACGGTTCGCCTCCGAAATTGTAGCGCCGCCGGTGCCCGGCGCGCGCCCGTTTTCTGCGCCCGTGGCACCAACGTGCCGTTTTTTTGGCTAGAGGACGTGCCTGCAGGCTCAGATCTTGAATCTGTACTTTAGTAAAAAATCAAGACCTGACCCCGCTAGAGGACCGGCGCCAGCAGCCGCGCCGCCGAGTCGCCCAGGGCGTGGAGCGGTCGACGCCTGCGCCAGACGGCCGCCGTGATCTCCTCCGATCGGGTCAGGTCGTCCTGAAACGTCTCCTCGAACCGGCCTCCCACCTCGGCATCGAGGAAAACGAGGTTGCATTCCGCGTTGAAGTGGAAGGAGCGAAAGTCGAGGTTCGTCGAGCCGACCATCGAAGCGTGACCGTCGGCGACGAGGGTCTTGGCGTGGAGGATCGCCGCTCGGTACTCGAAGACGCGCACGCCGATCTCGAGCAGCCGCCGGTAGTAGCCGTGCCCCGCGTGGCGGACGATCGGCACGTCGCTCTGTCCGGGAAGAAGCAGCCGGACGTCCACGTCGCGCCGGACGGCCCCCCGGAGATGCTCGACGGCCTCCATCCGTGGAGCGAAGTAGGCGTTCGTGATCCAGACGCGCCGGCGCGCGGCGGCGACTATCGCGGCCAGTGTCGCGGCGGTCTCGCCGTGCCCCCTTCCGGGCCGGGAGTCGACCGTCAGGATCGGCACGCCTCCCTCCGGCCCGCTCTCCAGCGGCTCGAGCGCGATCGATCCTCCCGCGCGCCCCCACGCCTCCGAGAAGACGACCGCCATCTCCCAGGCCGTGGGTCCCTCCACCCGCGCCTGCGTGTCGCGCCAGGGGCCCCGGTGCGAGCCGCCGCGGGCCGAACCGTACTCGTCGGAGATGTTCATGCCGCCTGTGAAGGCAACCCTCCGGTCCACGACGATGATCTTTCGATGGTCGCGGAACGGCTGGAAAAGCAGGTGCGGGAAGAGGGGATGGAAGAGGCGGACCTCGACACCGCGCCGGCGCAGCGCCCGCCAGAAGCGAGAGCGCGTCGCGAAGGAGCCGAAGAAATCGGCCAGCACCTTGACCGAGACGCCGCGGGCCGCGGCCTCCGCGAGCCTGCCGGCGAAGGCGCGCCCGGTCGCGTCGTCCTTCAGAATGTAGGACTCGACTAGGACCTCGGAGCGGGCCTGCCCGATCGCCTCGCACACCGAGGCGAACGCTTCGTCCCCGCGCGTCCAGATCCGCACGCGGTTGCCGCCGAGGACGGGCCCCTGGTCGATCCGGTGAAGCAGCTCGGCGAAGCCCGGATCGCGCAGGCCGGCAGGCAGCGCCGCGGCCAGAGGGGCGACGTTCTCTGGCCGCAATTCCTCCGGCAGGCGCCGGCCCTCCCGGGGACTCAGGACCGGCAGATGTCGCTGGCGCCTCGTCATGGGGAGCGGTCGCGGTCACGGAGCACGAGCTCGTTCCCTACCGCGCGGTCGGTCGCTTGCGCCGCCAGTGCTTGAAGAACTCGAACCAAACCACGCTCAAGATACCTCCGGAAAGGAAGATCGCGACTTCGGCCCCGTGCAGGGTCGAGAAGTGGAAGAGCCTCCGCAGAGCGGGGACCGAGAGCACGAGCGCCAGCAGGCCCATTGCCCCCCCCGTGATCCACCAAAGCGCCGCGTTGGGGGAGCGGATCGTCTCTCGTAGCGAGCGGCTCGCGGAGCGGTTGGTCAGGATCAAGGAGAGGTTTGCGACGACGAGCGTGGCGAAGGAGAGGGCGCGCGCGTCGTCTTCCCCCTGGCCGCGCAAGAGAGCGGCGGCGTACACCGCCAGCACGATCGCGAGGATCCCAGCCCCCTGCAGGAGCGCGAGCCGAAGCATCCCGCCGGAGAGAAGGGGCGCTCGCGCGCGACGCGGCGGGCGGCGGAACACGTCCCCCTCGGGCGGCTCGGCCTCGAAGGCGATCGAGCAGGCGGGATCGATGATCAGCTCGAGGAACAGAACGTGCACAGGCAACAGCGCCAGCGGCCAGCCGAGGAGGACCGGAACGAGCGACAGGCCGGCGATCGGAACGTGAATGGCCAGGATGTATGTCATCGCCTTCTGGAGGTTGTCGAAGATGGTCCGTCCGATCCCGACCGCGGCGACGATCGAGGAGAAGTCGTCGTCCAGCAGCACCAGGTCGGCGGCCTCGCGCGCCACGTCGGTGCCGCGGCTGCCCATCGCGACGCCGATGTGCGCCGCCCGGAGGGCGGGGGCGTCGTTGACCCCGTCTCCGGTCATCGCGACGACCTCGCCGTTGGCCTGGAACGCCCGGACCAGCCGCAGCTTCTGCTCTGGCACGACGCGGGCAAAGACGCGAGTCCGGCGCACGCGGGATCGCAGCTCCACATCGGAGATCCCGTCGAGCTCCCGGCCGGTCAGGACATCCTCGGCGGGAATCCCGATCTGACGCGCGACGCTCACGGCCGTCGAGGGATAGTCCCCGGTGACCATGGCGACGCGGATTCCGGCGCCGTCGCAGTCCCGGAGGGCGGCCGGCACACCGGGCCGGACGGGGTCGGAGAACCCGAGCAGGCCGGCGAGCTCGAAAGCGAAGCCGCGGGGGGTCGCGGGAATCTCCGGTGCCGGCCCGCGCGCCGCGGCGACGGCGAGAACCCGCAGCCCCTGCCGCGCGAGGCCCTCCACTTCCTGCCCGAACCGCTCCCGCGAAGCCGCCTCCAGCCGGCAGAGGTCCGCGATCGCTTCCGGCGCTCCTTTGGCGGCAGCGAAGCGCTCGCCCCCCTCGGGCCCCTCCCAGAGGTGAGTGACGGCGAGCAGGGCGGGCGAGAGGGGATACTCGCGTCGCAGCCTCCAGCCGGCCGAGATGCGGTCCGAGCCGGCGAGGGCGCGGTGGCCGAGGTCGGCGATCGCGATCTCCATCGGATCGAAAGGGGCATGGGGACTGGCGAGGAGGGCGGCCTCCACGAGTTCGCGCAGTTCGAGGGTGAGCTCGAGCCTTCCCTCGGGCGCGACCTCGAGCGCGCGTTCGCCCGCGGCCAGGCGCACGACGGCCATTCGGTTCTGCGTCAGCGTGCCGGTCTTGTCCACGCACAGGACCGTCGCCGAGCCGAGGGCCTCGATGGCGGCCGCACGGCGAGCGAGAACCTGTCTGCGCGATAGCCGCCAGGCCCCGAGCGCGAGGAAGACCGTGAGCACGACCGGGAACTCCTCGGGCACGAGGGCCATGGCGAGCGTGACGCCGGCAAGCAGCCCGTTCAACCACGACCCCCGCGTCCCTCCGTACACGGCGGCGACCACGAGGCACAAGAGAAGACCGATCGCCGCGACGACCCGCACGATCCGCTCCGTTTCGCTCTGCAGGGGTGTGCGCGGCGGCGCGACGGTTCGCAGAGCGTGCCCGATGCGACCCATCTCGGTCGCCGGGCCGGTCGCGAGAACGCCCGCCACCCCGCGGCCCGCCGTGACGAGAGTGCCTGAGTAGACGAAGGCGACGCGGTCCTCCCCGGCCCGGGTCATCGCCGCGGCGGAGGCCGCGCTCGCGGTCTTCGCCACCGGCGCCGACTCGCCGGTCAGGAGCGACGCGTCCACGGCGAGGTTGGCGGCGTCGAGGAGCGCGCCGTCTGCGGGGACCCGGTCTCCCTCGGCGAGCAGCAGCGTGTCGCCGCGCACGACCTCGCGCCCCGGGATGCGCCGCCGCCGGCTGCCGCGAACGACCAGGGCGCGGGGGCTCGAGAGGTCTCGCAGCGCCTCGAGGGCGCGCTCGGTCCGGCGGTTCTGGTAAAGGGAGATACCGGTCACGCCGAGGATCGAGGCGATCAGGACGAGCCCGTCGAGCGGGTCGCCGAGCAGCAGATAGATGGCCCCACCGGCCACGAGCAACAGGACCATCGGCTCGCGCAGGACCGTGACGGTCAGACGCAGAAGACTGCGCGGTCGGGAAACGGCGATCTCGTTGGGACCTTCCGCGGCGAGCCGCCTCGCAGCCTCTTGCTCCGTGAGACCGGGGTGGCCCGGCGGGAGGACCTCACCGGGGCGCGATGCCGCGGTCCCCCCGAGCGAAAGCGCGTCTCGGGCCTCTTCGGGCGGGCTCATCGGGGAGATTCTGCACCGGCGCCGCGCTTGCTCCGGAATCGGCACGAGACGGGCGGAGCCGGTGCGTTCAGGCCGGACGGGCCTCCGGCGCCTCCGCTCGGCGGTAGTGCGCGGCGCACTCGGCCTCCCGGCCGCGCACGACGCGTCTTCCCCGCAGCTCGCCCTGGAGCTCGGTCACGACGGTCCACTGGCGCTCGGCGTCCTCGCCGTCGCAATAGAGGACGACCCAGTCCTGCGTGCGGCCGAGCTGGTGGGCGCGCGCCGTATTGGAGAAGAGCGCCGTGTAGTGCCGGTCGCCGCGCCGCGTGTGGAGCACGGGCAACCAGGCCTGCCCGCCCGGATTGAAGCGCCTGGGAGCGATTCTCCGGAGAGTTCCCTGGCGCGCACGAGCGCGGTACTCGGAGTCGACATCGAGGATCTCTTCGACGCGAGGCTGCTCGCGGCCGGGGGAAGCGGGCCGGCGCACACGCGCGAGCCGCGCCGCGAGGCAGTCGCGGATCCCTTCGAGTCTCTTGCGGCCGATGCCGGCGAAGACCTCCAGGCGGCCATCCGAGGCCGCGGCCTCCAGCTCCTCGAGCGACGAGATGCCCAGGTCGTGGTGCAACCGGTCCGCGAGCCTTGGTCCGATCCCCGGCACGGTGGAGAGCAGCGCCGTCGGGTCGCTTCGGCCGCGCAGCCGGTCGAGCATCGGCAGACGGCCGGTCGAGAGAAGCTCGCGCACCGAGCGCGCCAGGACGAGCCCGATTCCGGGGAGGCGGTCGAGCCCTTCGATCCCTTCCTCCGCGAAAATCTCCGAGACAGGGCGGGGCAGGTTCCGGAGCGTCTCCGCGCCCCGCCGGAAAGCCTGCACCCGAAAGGCGTTAGCGCCCTGCTCCTCGAGCAACGCCGCGACCTCGTCGAGGCGGGAGGCGATTCGGTCGTTGATCCTCTGAGCCATCGCTCGATGCCGCCGCGAGCATGACGGACCCGGCGCCCCCGCGGATGATTCAAACGGATCATCAGGAGAGAGCCGGCGTTGCCTTCCAATGCTTCCGTGATGGCGGCCGGTTTCGAGCACTTCGACCACGGCGCCGACGTCGGCGTGCGGGGCCTCGGCTCCACGCCGGCCGAAGCCTTCGAGGGATCCGCTCAGGGGCTCTTTGCCCTGCTGGCCTCCGACGCCTCGAGCGTGGTCCCGTCGCGGGAGGAAGAGTTCGAGTGCCGGTCCGGCGATCTCGAAGACCTGCTCGTCGCGTACCTGAACGAGCTTATCTCGCTCGCCGACGCGCACGGCCTGGTCTTCGGACGCTTCGCCGTCTCGATCGAGGAGCAAGGGCCGGCGGGTTATCGGCTGTCGGCGCGGTGCTGGGGGGAGCCGTTCGATCCCAGCCGCCACGAGAGCACCGTGCAGCCCAAGGGAGCGACCTATACGGCGCTGCGGGTCGAGCCGCGAGGAGGCCGTTGGATCGCGCAGTGCGTCGTGGACGTTTAGAGGGGGTAGCTGGTGCCGGAGCGCGCGGGGTTTCGCGAAGTCGAGCCGAACGTCTGGGAGATTCCGGCCGAGGGCGCCATGCGGGTGCCCGGCCGGATCTACGCGAGCCGCGAGCTGGTCGAGGCGCTCGACGAGAAGGTGCGCGAGCAGTTGGCCAACGTCGCCTGTCTTCCCGGGATCGTGCGGGCCTCCTACGCGATGCCCGACGCTCACTGGGGCTACGGCTTCCCGATCGGAGGGGTCGCCGCGTTCGATCCGGAGCAAGGCGGGGTCGTCTCCGCCGGCGGCGTCGGATTCGACATCTCCTGCGGAGTCCGGACCTACACGACGGGGCTCAAGGGCTCCGAGCTCGGCTCCGGCCTGGAGACGCTGGCGCACGACCTCTATCGCACCGTTCCGGCCGGGGTAGGGTGGGGCGGAGCGGTGCGGCTGACGCTCGAGGAGCTCGACCGGGCGCTCACGGGAGGGGCTCGCTGGGCCGTCGAGCAGGGTTGGGGCGAGGCCGAGGAGCTCTCGCGCGTGGAGGAGCGGGGATGCATGGAAGGGGCCGACTCGTCCCGCGTGAGCCGGCGGGCCAAGGAGCGGCAGCTCGGGGAGATGGGAACGCTCGGATCGGGCAACCACTATCTGGAGCTCCAGGCCGTCGACCGGATCTTCGACGCCGAGGCGGCGAGAGCCTTCCGGCTGGCCGAGGGGGATCTGCTCGTGACGATCCACTGCGGCTCCCGGGGGCTGGGGCACCAGATCGGGACGGACTTCCTGCGGCGGCTTGTGCCGCTCGCCGGCGCCTATGGCATCTCCCTTCCCGACCGGGAGCTGGCCTGCGCCCCGATCGATTCGCCGGAGGGGCGCGACTATCTCGGGGCGATGCGCGCGGGCATCAACTGCGCCCTCGCCAACCGGCAGGTGATCGGGGGGCTGGTGCGCCGCGTGTTCGCGCGTCACTTCCCCGGAGCGCCGCTGCGCCTGCTCTACGACGTCTCCCACAACACCTGCAAGGCGGAGCCGCACGGCGTGAACGGGCAGACGAAGCTCCTCTACGTCCACCGCAAGGGCGCCACGCGCGCCTTCGGCCCCGGCCATCCGGACCTGACCGAAGAGTATCGGGCCGTTGGCCAGCCGGTCTTGATCGGCGGCACGATGGGCACGGCCTCCTACGTTCTGGCGGGGACGGGCCGGTCGGAACAGCTCGCGTTCTCCTCCTCCTGCCACGGCGCCGGAAGGAAGATGAGCCGCACGCAGGCCAAGGGCCTCTGGCAGGGGAAGGCCTTGATTCGGGAGCTCGCGCAGCGGGGGATCCTCATCAAGGCCCACACCGCCAAGG
>JBOGJK010000221.1:0-1537 GCA_050745345.1 Thermoanaerobaculia bacterium | reverse complement strand
GGCCAGCTGCTCGTCCTTCTGGCTGATCCGCTGCTCGACCTGCTGGATGTCCCGCTGCCGCCGGCGGGTCTCCTCGTCCAGCTCGGCCCGGGTCCGGAGGGCGATCTCCCGGGCCTCCAGCTCGGCGGCCTTGCGACGGGCGTCGGCGTCGCGCTGGCCCTCCTCGAGGATGCGGCGCACCCGCTCCTCGGTGCCGCCGATCCGGCGGTCGGTCAGGGACTTGTGGACGACAACCCCGATCCCGAGGCCGACGAGCAGGTCAACGACCAGCCACACCCAGATCAAATCCATGTGCGTCTCCGGAGGAGGCACGGGGTTGACAGCAAATACTCACGAGACTTGAAGATTATAGCAGGTGGGCGCACGCGGGGAGACAGACTAAATCCCCGCCTCTGCCGTGTGCCGACGGTGTTTCGAACCTGGCAGAACCAGGCGGGCACCGAATGAGGAGAGCTTCAGGCTTCCCCTTCCTGGAGGGGCTTGCGCACCGCCCTCTGTACGGCTCCCGTTGTGTCGACGAGGTTGAAACTTCCCCCCGGCAGCACTAACAGCGCAGGGACACCTCTGTCTACCTGGCGCCGGCCACGCCCGTCAAGAAGAATCTGCGACGGGGGGAGCCGCCCGGTCCAGCAGCTCCAGCAGGCTGTCGACGCGGGCGTTGACGTCGCCGGCAGCTCGCGCCAGCTCGGCGCGCGCGCGGAACAGCTCGTCGACGATGTACAGGGTCGCGAGGCCGAGTCGCTTCAGCGGGTCGGGGATCGTGGGGCCGCCGACCTCCCGGAGCTTCCCCTCGATGTAGGCGACCAGCTCCCGGACGTACTCGGGCGAGGTCTCGCTGCGGAGCGCGTACTTCAGTCCGAGCAGCTCGAACTCGACGCGGTGCGGCGGCTCGGTCACGGCTTCTCCTCGAGCCTGGCGAGATCCTTCAGGATGCCGTCCACCTGGGCGAGCACCTGCCTGCGCTCCAGAACGAGGCGGGCGTTCTCCTCCCGGAGTCGCGCGATCGTCTCGGCGGCGCGGCGGACGGCCTCTTCGAGCTGCGCCAGGCGTTCGAGCAGTGGTTCAGTCGTCACGTGCCCCTGACCTCCACCCCGAGACGGCGTCGGACCGCCTCGATCACGTCGTTGTGCACGTCGTTGACCTCGGCGTCCGTCAGCGTGCGATCGTCGGCCCGGAAGACTAGGCGCCACGCGAGGCTCCGGACGCCGGCGCCGAGCCCCACGCCTGCGTAGAGATCGAAGAGCGTCACGCTCCTGAGCAGCGGCCCTCCCGACGCCCGGATCACGTCCTCGACCTGTGCCGCCAGAACGCCGGGGGGCAGGACGAACGCGACGTCACGCTGCACGGCGGGATGCTTCGGCAAGGGAGCGAAGCGGCGGGGTTCCGCGCCGATCTGCGCCACCACGTCGAGCAGGATCGTCGCGGCGAAGACCGGAGACGGGATGTCGAACGCCTCGCGCACGGGAAGCGCGACCTCGCCGAAGCCGGACACGGTCCGGCCCCGCGCCGACAGCCAGGCCCACCGCCCCCGCTCGAA
>JBOGJK010000220.1:0-8074 GCA_050745345.1 Thermoanaerobaculia bacterium | reverse complement strand
AAGGGATACCGCACTGCCCGGCGAGCGCGAAAGTCCGTGTCCCGCCGGCGGAAAGCGCCGGTCCGCCCAGTGGGCCCGAGGCGTTGCGGGTGTCTACGGCCCGGCAGGGTGTCACCGTGTAGAAGCTCTTCGGCCCCGGTTGGGTGGCCTGCGCCGCGGCATAGGCGTCGAGGATTCCGAACCCGCTGTCCCGGTCCACGCCCGCCGCTTCGATGTCGATCGCCGTCGAGGTCAGGTAGGCCGAGACCTGGGCCGCCGTCAGCCCGGGGGTCGCCGACTTGACCAGGGCCGCGATCGCGCCGGCGTGCGGCGCCGACGCCGAGGTGCCGGAGAACGGGTCGTAGCCAGGCGCCGCGCAACTGACGCCGTCGGCGGCCGTCACGTCCGGCTTGTTGAACACCTCCCCTCCCGTCGAGGAGAAGTCGCCGGGCGTGATCGGTGTCGAGTCCGACTTGAAGAAGTAGCGCCGCGGGCCGTCCGAGCTGAAGGTCTCGACCACGTCGGAGGAACTGAAGGGGCTCGGGTACGGGCCCACAGCGTCTGTCGCCGCCACCGAGAAGGCGTTCGCGCTGAAGGGAGCCGAGTGTCCGTGTGCCTCCCCCGGAGTGTTGAAGGCCACTCGACCCCCGAGTGTCGACAGGTGCAGGAACCGATCCAGGGCGCCCGCCCGCTTCACGATGACGATCCGGTCGCCGGCGGCGACGGACCCGGAGAGGACCTGTTCGTAGGGGTCCTCGGTCCCGCTCTGGAGGTTGGTCGAGGAAGCCACGACGCTCGCTCCCGCCGCGTCGAGAACGAAGAGATCGTAGTCATTGCCGGACCCGCCCAGCGGATCGGACCAGTGGAGCGTGATCCCGAAGCCGGCCGCCGTGATCGTGTCGTAGGCCGCCACTCCCGCCGCCGGGTCGAAGTCGTGGAGGCGGCCCATGCCGGTGAGCGGGGCCCCGGCCGCGCCCCCGTCGGCGAAGTCCCCCTCCCAGGTCCCCGAGGTCCCGTCGTCCTTGTTGCCGTCGTTGCCGGCCGAAGCGAAGTAGAGGGCGCCGGCCGCCGTCACCGTGTCGATGGCCTCGAGGATCAGACCGCCGTTGGTCGTCGAGACGACCCCCGCCGCCTGCCCCTCCTGGAACGGCGTCTCGGGCTCATAGAGGATGTCGTCGATGAGGATGTCACACCCGGCCGCCCGGAGGTCCTGGATGTTCTGCGCCATGCCCGCGATGCCGTTGTTGCCGGTGGCGAAGTAGAGCTGCGCGCCGGGCGCGAGGTCGTAGACGATCTCGAGCATCGCCGAGCCCTCGTCCCCCGAGCCCGCCTGCCCAGGAAGGACGGTCACGGCGGGCAGGTCGCCGGATGCCTGGAGGCTCACGAGCGAGTCGACGCCGTCGGACAGGATCCCGACCTTGATCCCCGCTCCCGTCGCGCCGAAGGTCGAGCGCGCGAGGTTCGCCCGGTGCGTCACGTCCCCTTGCGAGACGTTGAGCGCGTCGGCCGCGAGAGGCCTGCCCGACGACGACGCCAGATCCGACCGCACCCGCGTCCTCTCGGGAAAGCCGACCGGAAGCCTCCGCCCGAGTCCCAGGCCTCCGGACGGACTCGCGCCCGCCGAAGCGGAGGACCCGGACGATCGGGAGCCCCGGAGGAGGAACCGCTGCTTCGGCTGAACGAAGACGACCGAGGGATCGCCGGCGATCGTCTCGAGCGCGGAGAGCGGCACGCGGGCCCGGACGCTCCGGCGGCCGGGATGCACGTGTAGGATCTCGGCCCCGAGCCTCCCGAGCTTTTCGAGAAGCACCTCGCCGACGAACGCGGTGATGTCGACTTCGGTCGCGCCGCGCGAGTCGATCGCGACGCCCGTCGCGAGCGTCGGGACGCCGGTGGCGACGTCGAGCCCGCGGCTCTGCCTTGCGGCGTAGAGCAGGTTCGAGTCGAGCTTGCGCTGCGCCGGGGTGCGCGACTCCTTCTCCGCGAGGAGCGTGCGGATGTGATGAAGGCTCTGGTCGCTGAGGGTCTGTCCCGCCGCGGCCCCCGCGGAGAGCGAGAAGGCCAGGACCGAAAGGGAAAAGAGAAGACACCGGAGAAAACACCCGAAGCGCTTGCCGATGATCTCGCGTCTCATTCGAGGCATTTGTCGCGATAGGTTCGTCCTGAGGCCCTACCGGGTCTCGGCCCGGCGACCGTGGATGTTCAATTCCAGAACGAGTCAGCGGCGGATTCTACCCCCGGAATTACTGAAAGTAGCCGCTGACGTCCAGTACCAGGTGGACGGTCTCGGCTGCCTGGTCGCACCGAACGGTCAATCCCCCGGACGGCCCCAGAGTCGGGATCGCGTTGTTCGCCCGGGTCTGGCCCGCCCGGTAGTTGATCGTGGAGGCCAGCGGCGGAAGTGTTCCAGACGGGAAGAGCCGCAGATCCCCCGGGCTCGTCGGCTGTGTGACGGTGACGTTGACGGAAACCGCCCGGGCGGTCGGTGGGACCCCGCACTGGCCGGCCAGCGTGAAAGTCCGCTCTATTCCCGCCCACAGCGCCGGACCGCCCAGCGGGCCGGCCGGCGAACGTGTGTCCACGACCCGGCACGGCGTCACCGTATGGAAGGACGTGCCAACCGGCGCGGCGAACTCGTAGCAGCCGATGTCGAAGGCCGGCCCGACGGGACGCGCCTTTCCCTCCAGGTCCAGCGGAGCACCGGACTGGAACTGCCCCGCGTCGATCGCCGGCGAGCTCGCCAGCAGGTGGTAGTCCGCTCCCGCCGGATTGACGAAGAGGCTCGCGGGAGTCGCGGAGAAGGAATGGGGCTCGTGCCCCATCCCCTGCCACGCCGCGATCACGATGCGCGTCCCTCCGTCATCGGGCGAGACCGCGTCCAGAATGTTGTAATCGCTGTCGGTGCCGGCCACGTCGGTCGAGTCGCCGTAGACGATCCCCCCGCGATTGGTGTTGCGGTTGTACAGGATGTTGTTGCGGACGAGGTTTGCGCCCGTCGAGCTCTTCCAAAGCAGGGCCCAACGCCCGTCGGAGGCCATGTCGATCGTGTTGTTCACGATCTGCATGCCCCGCGGCCCCTCGGCGCCGTCGATCTGGAAGTTCGTGATCCCCGAGGCGTGGTTCCCGTAGAGCAGGTTGTTGCGGACGATCGAGTCGTGCACGCCGTCCAGGTTGATCGCGCCTCCGCCGGCGACCCCGTTGTTCCAAATGACGTTGTTCTCGATGATCGCGCCGCTGATGATCCCGTCGCCCCCCTGCGAGGCGTCGGCGTTCAACTGGATGCCGCTCGCGTGGTTGTCGTGAACGCGGTTGCCCCGCACGACGGGGCGGTCGCCGCTGTTGGAGACGTAGATGCCGTGCTGCGAGAGGCTGCCGTAACACTTGTTGTTCTCGAGCAA
Source organism: Thermoanaerobaculia bacterium (assembly GCA_050745345.1). Taxonomy (GTDB): domain Bacteria; phylum Acidobacteriota; class Thermoanaerobaculia; order UBA5066; family Gp7-AA6; genus DATBFU01. The sequence continues at coordinate 4,697 of JBOGJK010000220.1, read as the reverse complement.
GAGGTCGTCGGAAAAATCGGAGAAGATTCCCCATGTCGCGTTGTTGCCGAACGCGCCGTTGCGGACCGTGACGTGGTCGCTCTGGTCCACCCGCACGGCGGCGCGGTTGGCGCCGGAACCCCGCAGGCCGTCCAACACGACGTAGGAACAAAAGGAAATCCGGATCGTGTCGCGGTTGTCCGACCGGTCGGTGGTCTTGACGACGTTGGCATTGCCGCCCAGGGCCTGAATCGTGAAGAGGGAGGAGGCGGTGCCGACCATGTCCTCCAGATCGAAGCCGAGGTAGTCGCCGTCGGCGACGAGAACCGTGTCGCCCGGGGCGGAAACCGCGACCGCCTTGCGGATCTGGCGAAATGGCGCGGCCGGGGAGCCGTCGTTGGAGTCGCTGCCCGCAGGCGAGACGTAGAAGGTGGCGGCCGACGCCGCCGCGGCGCCGAGAAGCAGCGGGCCGATGACGGCGAGGAGCCGCGGAGGGAGCGCCACGCCGCTCACTGGAGGGACCCGTTGACGTCGAGAACGAGACGCGTCGTGACGCTCCTGGGCACGGCTACTCGAAGTAGCCATTGACGTCCAGCAGGAAGTGGACGCCGCCCGAGGCCGCGTCGAACCGGACGCTGATGTCTCCCGTCGGGCTCAAGAGCAGCACCGCGTTGTTCGCCCGCGTCTGGAACGCGCGGAAGTTGATCACGCTGGAAGCCGGCAGCGAACCGCCCGCGGGATAGATGCGCAGGTCTCCGGCCGCCCCCGGCTGGGTCACCGTCAGGTTGACGGCGAGGGCGCGGGCGCCCGGGGGGACGCCGCACTGCCCCGCGAGGTGGAAGTCGCGGGTCCCGTTGGCCGTCAGGGCCGGCCCTCCGTAGGGATCGGCGGGGTTGCGCGTATCGACGACGCGGCACGGGGTGACGGTGTGGAAGCTCGCGGCCGGCGGATTGATCCGGAAGATCACGCCCAGGTTGTGCGCCGCGTAGTAGACGAGGCCGTCGGGCCCGGTCCGAAAGGAGACCGGCCCCCCGGCGCCGGTCACGAAGTTCTGGAGCGTACCGTTGACCTGATTGCTCGCGTTGATGTCGAGGTAGCGGATCCAGTCGCTCGAGAAGTCGCCGAAGAGGTACTTGCCCTGGAGAACGGCCGGGTAGGCGCTGGAGGTCACGAAAAGGCCGCCGATGATCGTCTGCCCGACGCTCCGGTCATAGTCGGAGATCGGCCCGAGGCATCCCGACGAATAGGGGCAGACGCCGATCGAACCTTCTACCGCAGGCCAGCCGTAGTTGCCACCGACGGTCACGACGTCCAGCTCCTCCCGCAAGCTCTGTCCGACATCTCCCACGAACAGGGCGCCGCTGCCGGGGCGGAAGGAGAACCGGAAGGGGTTGCGGAAGCCGTAGGCGAAGATTCGCTGCTCCTTCGTGACGTCGCCGAGAAATGGGTTTCCCGCGGCGGGCGAGCCGTCCAGCTCCATCCGGAGCACCTTGCCGCTGAAGCTGCCGGGCGAGATGCTCTGCGCCTTGGCGCCGCCCGTGCCCGAGTCGCCCGGCGCGGCCCAGAGCTTCCCGTCCGGCCCGATGCGGATCGTGCCGCCGTTGTGGTTGCCGTTGGTCGCGTCGATGTTGTCGAGAATCACGGTCTCGCTCAGCGGGTCGAGCGCGTTTCCGACCAGGGTGAAGCGCGAAATGCGGTTCTTGGGGTCCGTCGTCGTGTAATAGAGGTAGACGTAGCCGTTCGAAACGAAATTCGGGTCGAGGCAGATGCCGAGGAGCCCCTTCTCGAAGCCGCTGTCCACGTTGGCGGTCCAGTTCAGGGCGGGCGCGCTCTGGAGAACTCCGCCGACGACGATCCGGACCGTCCCGGCCTTCTCGAGGACCAGCATCCGCCCGTCGGGCGTCCAGTCGAAGTCGGTCGGCGAGGAAAGCGACTGTACGACGGCCGTGTCGGAGACCCCGGGGAGCGAATACGTCGCGCCGCGGGCTGGGGCCCGTGCGATCGCACACGCCAGGAGAAGGAGGAAGGAGTCCCGCAGCCAAGCTGCGAGGGGCTTCCCTCCCCGCATCGCGGGGTTGGCTCGCATGGGAGGCTTCAGTCTAACGGGTCTCTCGCGCGAAAGGACACTGTCCGGGCGAGCCGGAGACCGGCAGACGAGCCAGGCCGGGACCGGAGGATTCGAGCAGGCCGGGCCGCGGCGCAACGTCCGGCGAAGGAACTCTCATTCGGGATTGGCGGCCGGGTCGGGGGCCGACCTCGGGCGCTCAAACCAGATCCGATCCCAGCCAAACGGCGCCGCCGGGAGCCCGCTACTCGAAGTAGCCATTGACGTCGAGCAGGAAGTGGACCCCGCCCGAGGCCGCGTCGAACCGCACACTGATGTCTCCCGTCGGGCTCAACGTCAGGACCGCGTTGTTCGCGCGGGTCTGGCCCGCGCGGAAGTTGATCACGCTCGAGGCCGGTAGCGCGCCGCCCGCCGGGTAGATGCGAAGGTCTCCCACCGCTGTCGGAAGCGTGACCGTCACGTTGACGGCCACGGCGCGGGCGCCCGGGGGGACGCCACACTGCCCCGCCAGGCGGAAGTCTCGCGTCCCGCCCGCCGTCAGCGCCGGACCCCCGTAGGGACCCGCGGGGTTGCGCGTGTCCACGATGCGGCACGGGGTGACGGTATGGAAGCTCGAGGCCGGCGGATTGATCCGATAGATCCGCCCGCTCGAGGTCGCCGCGTAGTAGAGGAGGCCGTCCGGTCCGTTGTGAAAGGCGACCGGCCCCTCGGCGCCGGTCGCCATGTCCTGCTGGATCCCGACGACGGCATTGCCCGAATCGAATTCGAGGAACTTGATCCAGCTATCGACGTAGTCGCCGAAGACGTACTTGCCCTGCAGACCCGGGTAGGCGCTCCCGGTGACGAAGACGCCACCGATCACCGCCCGCCCGAGGCCATGGTCGTAGGAGAAGACCGGCGGCACGCACCCCGGGCAGGGCGACGTTTCCAGCGGTCCTTCCGCCATCGGCCAGCCGTAGTTGCCGCCGCCGGCGGCGATGGGGATTGCGTCGAGCTCCTCCCAGGTGAGATCACCCACGTCGGCCACGAAGAGCGCGTTGTTGGACGGCCGGAAGGAGAATCGAAAGGGGTTGCGGAAGCCGTAGGCGAAGATTCGCTGCTCCTTCGTGACGTCGCCGAAAAATGGGTTTCCCGCAGCGGGCAGGCCGTCCAGCTCCATCCGCAGCACCTTGCCGTTGACGCTCCCCGGCGAGAGGGCCTGTGCCTGGACGCTGGTCCCCGCGTCGCCCGGCGCGGCCCAGAGCTTTCCGTCCGGCCCGATCGCGACCGTGCCGCCGTTGTTGGTCCCGCTGGTGGCATCGATGTTGTCGAGGATCACGAGCTCGCTCGCGGGGCTGAGCGTGTCGCCCGTCATCGTGAAGCGCGAGATCCGGTTCTTCGGCGTCGCGGTCGTGTAGTAGAGGTAGACGTAGCCGTTCGAAACGAAATTCGGGTCGAGGCAGATCCCGAGCAGCCCCTTCTCGCCCCCGCTGTCGACCGAGAGGGAAAGCGCCGGCGTCGTCTGGAGGACCCCGCCCACGACGATCCGCACTTGCCCCGCCTGCTCGAGGACCAGCATCCGGCCGTCCGGGGTCCAGGTGAAGTCGGTCGGCGAAGAGAGCGACTGCACGACGGCCGTGTCGGAAAACCCAGGGAGCGAATATGTCGCGCCGCGGGCTGCAGCAGGCGCCAGCGTGAGGGCCATGGCGAGGAGGAAGGATCCCCGCAGCCGCCCTGCGGCGTTCCTTCCTCCCGGGCTCGGGAGGTTGGTTCGCAGCGAGGCAATTAGTTTAGCCGTTCGCCGGCCCCGAGTCATGCTGTCCGGGCCGGCGCGCCGCGCCGGAACGGGAAACGCCGCGGCCCCGCGGCCGCGGCGCGTCGACTCCGATCGTGGATCGCCGCTCTTACTCGGGCTTCTGAATCTCCGGCTGCTGTTGCCCGCTCTCGGCCGCTTCGCGGGCAGCCGCCGCCTTCTCGGCGGCCTCCTTCGCCGCCGCTTCCTTCTCCTCCCAGGCCTTCGTCCAGCCGAGAGCCTCCGCCGTCTCGAGGTTGGGCGTACCGTCTTCGTTGTAGATCTTGTTCTGGATGAGGATCCGCTTCGTGTCGGCCGGCCACGGATCCATGCGCGCGGCCGGAGAACTCGGCACGAAGTAGATGTTGTCCTGGACGGCGTTGAAGTCCTTGTATCCGCGGCGAACGCCTTCCACACGGTAGAAGACGTCCACGCTATTGGATCCCTTCACGACGATCTGTCCCCGCTCGGGATCCATTTTCAAAACAGCCAGAGCCGCCGTCTCTCCAACGGGAGTGAGCTGGACGGTCCATCCCTCGGGCTCGGTCACCTTCAGGAAGTGGGCCGGGAGCTGGATGACGCCGAGCCCGCGCTGGAGCCGGAGGCGTCCTCGGGTCGCGGTCAGGACCTCATCGGCTTCGGTCGAGACGAAGACGATCTGCTTCTCCGGCCTCCCCTCGTAGGGAACGACGAAAGGCTTTGCCCCGCCGGCCGTCACGTCGTTGAAGGAGTGGACGCCCGAGGTGCCCCCGAATCCCAGAACGCCGGAAGTCTGGATGTTTCCGTTAGCGTCGGTTCGAGCCCCGTTGATTCCTCGATTCTGACTGATTCCGAGGATGCCAATGCCGCCAGGCGTGCCATCGTTACCGAACACGCCCAGGG
>JBOGJK010000219.1:0-2994 GCA_050745345.1 Thermoanaerobaculia bacterium | reverse complement strand
ACGCTTCACGGCGCCGCCCGGGCCGGCCGCCGCCGGTGTTCCCCTACCGCGCGTACCGGTCGGCGCCCAGGAAGAGAAGCGAAACGTAGGGAGTATCCCCCACGACCCAGCTGTCGTGAGGCACCGGCGGAATGTAGAAGAGAGTGCCCGGCCGAAGCTCCGTCACGCGGCCATCCTCGAAGGCGCAGGTGGCGACACCGGAGAGCACCATCCCCACGTGCTCGACGCCGCAACGCGCCTGGCCGGTCGTCGGGCCGACGTGGGAGGACCACTTCCAGCCGGGCTGGTAGGTGGCCCGGCCGAGGACCACGGATCCCAGCCGGACGATCTCGAATCGTCCCTTCTCGAAGACCCGCACCTCGTCGGGCGTGTCGAATCGCTTCAGGATCAAATCGTCCATCTCCAGGGCTCTCCTTTCCTCATGCGGCGTTCGAGGCGCGAGTAGGCTCCGGATCGCCGCCGGAAGTCCACGCCGGCCTTTCCCCCGCGATCGCTCGGGTGCCTTGCACCCCGCGCGGGCCCGGGGACCCGGTAAGGGTACGATCCCAGGCACGTGAGCGGAACACTCTCCGGAAAGGTCGCCCTGGTGACGGGCGCCGCGGTCCGGCTCGGGCGCGCCATCGCCGGCGAGCTGGCCGGCGCCGGGGCGGACCTGGCCCTCCACTACCGCAGCTCGGAAGGCCCGGCGCGGGAGCTCGCGGAGGCGCTGCGGGGCCAGGGTCGGCGCGCCGTCTGCATCGCCGGAGACCTCGGCCTGCCCGAGGAGTGCCGGCGCGTCGTGCGCGAGGCGATCGGACAGCTCGGCGCGCTCGACCTGCTCGTCCACTCGGCCGCCAACTTCCACCGGGCGTCCCTCGAGGAGACCGACGAAGCGCTCTGGGACTCCGCGATGAACGTCAACGCGCGGGCGGCGCTTCTTCTGGCCCGTGAAGCTGCGCCGATGCTGCGACGGCGGCGAGGAAGGATCGTCCTGATCTCCGACCGCATGGCCCGCCATCCGCCGCGCCGCTATCTCGCCCACGCCGTCTCCAAGGCGGCCCTCGAGGGGCTGGTGCGGGCGCTCGCCGTCGAGCTGGCTCCCGAGGTCTCGGTCAACGGGGTCGCGCCCGGAGCCGTGCTCGTCCCCGAAGGCACCCCGCCCGAGCAGGCGGCGCGCTGGGCGAAGAAGACGCTGCTCCACCGGCTGGGAGACGCGGAGGACGTGGCCCGCGCGGTGCTTCTCCTGTGCGCGGGGTCGGGGTTCGTGACCGGCCAGGTGATCGGGGTGGACGGCGGGCAGGGGCTGACGACGTAGCGCGCTTGCGGCGCGCCTGGCGTCAGGGTCTCTCCGGCGGCCGATCGGGGCCCCGCCCGGAGGCGCCGTTCTCGCGCATCTGCCGGCGGCGTTCCCGCAACTGCTCCCGCATCTGCTTCAGCAGCTCCCACTGCTCCGGCGTGAGGACCCGCTTCATGTCGAGGACCATCAGGGCGCGCGTCTTCTGAAGGTCCTTGCGCGCGTTCTCCACCTCGTCGATCCTGCTCTCGAGCACGCCTCGGTCCGCGTCCTCGTCGATCGCCTGCTGCAGGCCGAACTGCTTCTTTTCGAGCTCCGCCTTCAGATCGATCAGCCGCGGGCGCGCCTTGACGAAGATCTCGTCGAGCTGTTTCGACTGCTTGTCGGTCAGGGCGATCTCCCGGGCCAGGCGCGGCCGCTTCCACCACTTCCCGTCGGGGATGTCGCCCTGCGCGAGAATCGGCAGGGCGCCGGCGAGCAGCAGCGCGGTCAGGGCGAGCCTCCTCACAGCCGGTCCTCCTCCCGCTCCGGGTCCTCGGGATCGGGAGCGAGGCCGTCCCAGCCGCCCCGGTCCTCGCCCCGCGAGAGTCGGGCGACCTCGCGCAGCAGCGCATCGTCGGCCGCGTCCTCCGGCGAGAGCTCCGCCGACTGCTCCGAAGGCCCGGACGGAGCGGGCGCCGGCGGCCGGGCCGGCCAGAGCAGCGCCGCGAGCAGAACCGCCGCCGCCAGTCCCGCGGCCCACGGAAGTGCCCGCGGACGTCGAGCCTTCCTCGCGCTCCGCAGCGCCTCGAGTGTGCGGTCTTCCGCGGCGCGCCACTCCTCCGGGGACCGGCGCCGCACCGGATCGACGTCCTCCTCGGCGAGCTGCCGGACAGCGGCCTTCCACTCCTGAAGCGCGCGGCCGCAGCGCGAGCACTGCAGCAGGTGGGCCGGAAGCGCCTCCGGCTCCCCGACGGGGGGCAGGGCGAGCCCGAACAGCTCTTCGTCCGTGAGATGACCCGCTCGAGCTTCCCGTTCCATCGCTTTCAGTCTCCCCCGTGAAACTCCCGCAATCGCGCCCGAATCTTCTGGGCGGCGCGGAAGAGATGCGACTTGACCGTGCCGGCGTCGAGCCCGGTGATCTCGGCGATCTCCGGGATCGAGAGCTCCTCGAAATGCTTCAGCAGGAAGATCGACTTCTGCCGAGGCGAGAGATAGCCGACCGCCTGCCGCAGCCGGTCGCGGATCTCGCTGGAAATCGCCCGGCGCTCCGGGGAGGGATCCGGATGCGGCGTCATGTCGCGGGGCCCCGCGTCCTCTCCCTCTTCCCGCGGCGCCTGGTGGAAGTAGAGGACCAGGCGGCGCCGCTTCAGCCGGTCCTTGCACCAGTTGATGCAGATGCGCGTCAGCCAGGTCTCGAAGCTCGAGCCTTCGCGAAACTCGTCCAGGCTCTGGTAGGCGCGCAGGAAGCTCTCCTGCGCCGCGCAATCCGCTTCCCCAAGGTCGCGGAGCATCCGGAAGGCGACCCGCGTGATCTTGCGCTGATAGCGGCGGACGAAGTGCTCGAAGGCCTCCGTGCGGCCGGCGCGGACCTCGGCGAGCAGCCGCGCCTCGTCGACCCCCGGGTCGGTCTGCCGCGGAATCATCGCCACAGCTTGCACATCGGTTAGACGACCAGCCCCGGGAGGAGTTTACGCCCCCGGGGAAACCGGCCGGGAGGGTAACATCGCGCGGTGCGGCGC
>JBOGJK010000218.1:0-7177 GCA_050745345.1 Thermoanaerobaculia bacterium | reverse complement strand
GCGTCGAGAAGCTCTTCCGCCGGCGCCCGCCGCGGGGCACCGCTCCTGGGCGCGCCGCCGGGCGCCCGCGCCCGCACCAGCACGTCGAGGTGCGGTCCCGGCGGGGCCTCGAGCAGGCGCACGTCTGCCTGGGGGTCGCCGGGCCGTCGCAGGCCTCCGAGCGCCGGTTCGCCGCGAGCCTGCTCGACATCGTGCTCGGCGGCGGGATGTCCTCCCGCCTCTTCCAGGAGGTGCGCGAGAGGCGGGGGCTCGCCTACTCGGTGGCCTCTTCGCTCAACTCCTATCGGCTCGGCGGTTACGAGACGATCACGGCCGCCTGCGCGCCGAAGAACCTCGCCCGGGTGCTCGAGGTCACGCTGCGGGAGCTCAAGAAGCTCAAGCGTGAGGGGGTCCGGCCCAAGGAGCTCGCCTGGGCCAAGGAGAACCTGAAGGGAAACCTGATCCTGGCGCTCGAGTCCACGGTCTCCCGCATGTCCCTGCAGGCGCGCCAGGAGTTCTACTTCAGGCGGATCCTGGCGCCCGAGGAGATAATCGCGCGCGTCGAGGCGGTGACGGCCGACGATGTCGGGGAGGAAGCCGAGCGGCTGCTGGATCCTCGGGTGCTCTCGCTGACGATCGTCGGCAACGTCGGCAAGGCGCCACTCTCGGCGCCGGACCTCGCCTCCGCTCTGTAGCTCTTGTCCGCGCCGCTGCTCGCCATGGAGGCGTTGCGGCCTCCCCTTCGCGAGCTCGTCCCCGTGGTAAGTAGGCCGGTGATGGAAATCGTCGTTCCGATCCAGGTGCTGCCGCACGGCGAGGGGCTGCCGCTTCCGGCCTACGCCACGGCCGGGGCCGCCGGCTGCGACCTGCGCGCCGCCGTCGAAGCGACCCTCGTCGTCGTGCCGGGAGGGCGCGCGCTCGTTCCGACGGGCATTGCCGTGGCGATCCCGGAGGGCTTCGAGGGGCAGCTCCGGATGCGCAGCGGCCTCGCGCTCGGCAAGGGGCTCATCCTGCCCAACGCCCCCGGCACGATCGACAGCGACTATCGGGGAGAAGTCCGCGTGGTGGTAGCGAACCTCGGCGCGGAGCCGGTCGAGATCGCGCGCGGCGATCGGATCGCGCAGCTCGTCTTCGCCCCCGTGGCGCGGGCGCGCCTCGAGCGGGTCGCGGAGCTGCCGGCGACGGGTCGCGATGCGGGCGGATTCGGGTCGACGGGGGAGAAGTAGGGAGGGAGGCCGTGAATCGTCAATCGTCAATCGTCAATCGTGATTCGTAGCGGATTCCGTCCATTCACGATTTACGATTTACGATTCACGTTCCCGTTGCCGCTTAACGGTTTTTTGCTAATCTACAGTTCGTGCGCGTCACGGTTCTCGCGTCCGGCTCCGGCGGGAACGTTTGCGTCGTGGAGTCGGGCGGCACACGCGTGCTGGTCGACGCGGGACTCTCGGGGCGCGAGATCGAGCGGAGACTCAAGGCGCGGTCGCTGCCGGCCGAGTCGATCGCCGCGATCCTCCTGACGCACGAGCACCAGGACCACGGCTCCGGCGCGCTCGCCTTCTCGACCCGCTTCGGCTGTCCGATCTTCGCCACGGCCGGAACCGCGGCGGCCCTGGGGCTCGAAGGAGATCTCTTCTCCCCCTTCGTCCGGATCGAGCCGGGGCGCCAGGGGCGCATCGGCGCGCTCGGCTTCCGGCCGTTCGCGACACCGCACGACGCCAACGAGTCGGTCGCCTACGCCTTCGAGGCGGAGAATGCGCGGCTCATCGTCGCCTCCGACCTCGGGCGCGCGGAGGAGGACTTCGTCGAGTTCGTGCGCGATGCGACCACGCTCCTGCTCGAGTTCAACCACGACGAGGACATGCTGCGCGACGGCCCCTACACCTGGCCGCTGAAGAGGCGGATCTCGGGGGGCTGGGGGCACCTGTCGAACAAGCAGTCGGCCGAGGTCGTGCGCCGCGCGGCGGGTCCGAAACTGCGGCGCGTCCTCGCGACCCATCTTTCCCGCACCAACAACACGCCGGCCCTGGCGTTGGCGGCGCTTTCCGATGCGCTCGAGCGCTCGGGTTGGCCGGTGCCCTTCGAGGCTGCGGACCAGATCGACGGCTTCGAGGCCTTCGAGGCATGAGGGTCGAGGTCCGGGTCTACCCGAAGGAGGGGGTGCTCGACCCGCAGGGCAAGGCGATCGCGGCGGCCCTGGGGCGCCTGGGGCACCGGGCGGTCAAGGACGTGCGGGCCGGGAAGGTCTTCTACGTCGAGCTCGACGGCCTGGACGCGAAATCGGCCGAGGCCGAGGCGCGCAGGATGGCCGAAGAGCTTCTCGCCAACACGGTCATCGAGGGGTTCGACGTGAAGGTCATGGCCTGATGCGGTTCGCCGTCGTCGTCTTCCCGGGCTCCAACTGCGACCAGGACTGCTACCACATCGCCAAGGACCTGCTCGGCTGCGAGGCGGACTACGTCTGGCACCACGACACGGACTTGAAAGACGCCGATGCCGTGATCCTGCCGGGCGGCTTCGCCTACGGCGACTATCTGCGCGCGGGGGCTCTGGCGCGCTTCTCGCCCGTCATGGAGAGTGTCGCCCGCTTCGCCAAGGAGGGGGGGCCCGTGCTCGGCATCTGCAACGGCTTTCAGGTGCTCCTGGAAGCGGGACTCTTGCCCGGCGCGGTGCGGGTCAACCGCGGCCTGCGCTACGTCTGCCGCGACGTCTTCCTCAAGGTCGAGAGCACCGACACGCCCTTCACGCGCCTCTACACCCCAGGCGAGGTCGTCCGGATGCCGATCGGCCACATGGAGGGCAACTACACGGCGCCCCCCGAAGTCCTCTCGGAGCTTGCGCGCGCCAACCGCGTCGTCTTCCGGTACTGCGACCGCGAAGGGCGTGTGACCGACGAGGCCAATCCCAACGGCGCCGAGGACGGCATCGCCGGCATCGCCAACCGCGAGGGCAACGTCGTGGGGCTGATGCCTCACCCCGACCGCTGCTCCGAGACGCTTCTCGGCAACGACGCGGGCCGCAAGATGTTCGAGTCGGTGGTATCCGCGCTCGCCGTCCAATGACCCGGGGCCGGAAGACGGTAGACGGTAGACGGAAGACGGAAGACGGCTGAGCAAGCTTGATGGGACGTCCTCTCGATTCAGGACTCGTCTCCCGTCTCCCGTCTCCCGTCTCCCAAGACCACGCATGACCAAGATCACCCCCGAACTGATCTCGGAACAGAACCTCTCGACCGAGGAATACGAGCGCATCCTCCAGATCCTCGGCCGCGAGCCGAACTTAGTCGAGCTCGGGATCTTCTCGGCGATGTGGAGCGAGCACTGCTCCTACAAGTCCTCCCGCGTCCACCTGAAGACGTTCCCGACCTCCGGGCCGCGCGTCCTGCAGGGGCCGGGGGAAAACGCCGGTGTCGTCGACATCGGGGACGGCCTCGCGGTCGCCTTCAAGATGGAGTCGCACAACCACCCCTCCTACATCGAGCCGTACCAGGGGGCGGCGACGGGTGTCGGCGGGATCCTGCGCGACATCTTCACGATGGGGGCCCGGCCGATCGCGTCCTTGAACTCCCTGCGGTTTGGCGATCTCGCGGCGCCGCGTATGAAGCACTTAGTCGACGGGGTGGTGCGCGGGATCGCCGGCTATGGCAACTGCATCGGGATCCCGACGGTCGGGGGCGAGACGACCTTTCACGCGGCCTATAACGGCAACATCCTGGTCAACGTCATGAACATCGGGGTGCTGCCGAAGGACAGGATCTTCCGCGGCCGCGCCGAGGGGGCGGGTAACCCCGTCGTCTACGTGGGCTCGAAGACCGGCCGCGACGGCATCCACGGCGCCACGATGGCCTCCGAGGAGTTCGCGGGAGACGAGACGAAGCAGAAGCGCCCCACGGTCCAGGTGGGGGACCCCTTCACCGAGAAGCTCCTGATGGAGGCGTGCCTGGAGCTCTTCCAAACGGACGCCGTCATCGGCATCCAGGACATGGGAGCCGCCGGCCTGACCTCTTCTTCCTTCGAGATGGCGGGCCGGGCGGGCAGCGGTGTCGAGATCGACCTTTCGAAGGTGCCGGTTCGCGAAGAGGGGATGACCCCCTACGAGATCATGCTCTCGGAATCCCAGGAGAGGATGCTGCTGGTCGCGCGGCGCAATCGGCTCGAGGAAGTGCTCGCCATCTTCCGCAAGTGGGAGCTCGACGCCGTGGAGATCGGCAGGGTCACGAAGTCCGGCCGTGTCGTCCTCTTCTACGAGGGGAAGATCGTGGCGGACCTGCCGGCGGCGCCGCTCTCGGATCAGGCGCCGGTCTACGACCGGCCGCGCGCGCCGGCGCCGCCCGCGCCGCCGCCGCTCTGGCCCGCGGAGCCCGAGCCCGCCGACTACGGCGAGTGTCTGCGCCGGATCCTCGCCTCTCCCAACGTCGCGGAGAAGTCGTGGATCTGGACGCAATACGACCACATGGTGGGGACCAACACCGTCGAGCGGCCGGGGGGAGACGCGGCCATCGTGCGCGTGAAAGGCACGTCGAAGGCGCTCGCTCTGAAGAGCGACGTCAACCCCTTCTTCTGCGCCCTCGACCCATACAGCGGCGGGGCGCTCGCGGTCGCCGAGGCGGCGCGCTCGATCGCCAGCACCGGAGCGCGCCCGCTCGCCATAACGGACTGCCTGAACTTCGGCAGCCCGGAGAAGCCGGAGGTCATGGGGCAGTTCGAAGCCGCGGTGCGCGGCATCGCCGACGCCTGCCGGGCGCTCGAGATCCCGGTCGTCTCCGGCAATGTCTCCTTCTACAACGAGACCGACGGCCGCGCGGTCCCGCCGACACCGACCGTCGGCATGGTGGGGCTGCTGGAGGACGTGGAGAAGCGCGTGCGCCTCCCGTTCCGCCGCGAAGGGGACCGCGTGGCGCTGCTCGGTGCGGCGAAGGACGAGCTTGGCGGCTCCGAGTTCCTGCGCGTGATCCGAGGCCGCGACGAAGGGCCCTGCCCCGAGGTGGAGCTGCCGGCCGAGCGGCGGCTCGTGGATCTGCTCGTTTCGCTCGCGGAAGGCGGGCTCCTCTCCTCGGCCCACGACGTCTCGGACGGAGGCCTCGCCGTGGCGCTGGCCGAGTGCGCGATGAAGGGGGGAATCGGCGCCGAGATCGCGCTCGACTCCGACCTGCGCCCCTCGGCTCTCCTCTTTGGCGAGAGCGCGGGGCGCGCCGTCGTCACGTTCGCGCCGGAAAGCCAGGCCGCCGTCGAGGGCGCCGCGAAGAAGGCCGGCGTGCCGTTCCAGAGGATCGGCCGGGTGGGCGGCGCGCGCCTGAAGATCGCCGTCCGCGGGCGCGTCTTGATCGACGAGGCTGTCGCTCCCTTGACCGAGCTCTGGAAGGGTGCCTTCGCCAGGGCAATGGAAGCGGCGGACGTGCTGTAGCGCGCTTCCACCGAGGCCGGGCCGCTAGGGAAGGACTTCGAAGCCCTGTTCCGCGAAGTGCCGGTCGAAGGTGAAGGCCTCGATGACTCCGGAGCTCCGCATCGCCTCGAAGCTCACGCAGTCGACGAGGGACAGCTTCCGCTTTCCCGCCGTCAGGAGGGCGGCAACGGCTGGACTGTGCGTCTCTTCGCCGATCCAGAGAATCCGTAAGAGCGTAGAGAAGCTTTGCTGCAGGACCCGAACCGCCGCCAGTCCCAGCCGATTCTGGACGAGCGCGAAGGCCTCGAGCAGAACGTAGTTCGTGGTGACGAGGTCCTCGTCGCGGGCCGAGAGCGATTTCCACGTCTTCGCCGCGGCGGCGTGGTTCTTGTCGTCACGGTCCAGAAGCGCGTAGAGCGCGGAGGTGTCCAGGAACACGCTCAATGACGGAAGGCCTCGGCGAGGTACCGGTCGTGCTCGGAAGAAATGTCGGACTTTCCAGAGCGAAACCGGCCCAGTGCCGCGATGGCCCGCCGCTTGAGCTCCTCGCGGCCGGGTCCCGCCTCGGCTCGAAGAAAGGCCTCCACTCCGTCGCGGACCAGCTCCGCCATCGAGCGCCCCTGCCGGGCCGCGGCCTCCTTGAGGGCCTTCGCCTGCGCTTCCGTGAGCTGGATCTGTGTGCGCACCATGATGTCATCTCCGACAACATGATATCACTCAGCCGCGGTACCGGACTCCTTCCAGAAAAAGCCCCGACGGCGGCGCCGTCCATTTCGCCGGCTGGGTCGACTTCTCTCGCAGTAGCCTCTCGACACCCGCGGCGTCGAAGTTCCCACGGCCCACCTCGACGAGTGTCCCCGCGAGGCGCCGCACCATCTTCCAGAGGAAGTGCGAGGCCTCGATGCGAAAGTGGATCTCGTGCGCCCAGTCGAGAAGCTCGCTCTTCTCGACGACGACGATCGTCGACTCCTGCCCCTCCGGGTTCTCGCAGAATGAGGCGAAGTCGTGGCGCCCTGCGAAGAGCTCAGCCGCCCTCTTCATCGCCGGAAAGTCGAGCCGGTCCTTGACCCACCAGACCAGGCGCTTGTCGAAGGCTGTGCGGCGGCGCGAGATCCGATAGAGGTACGTCCGCGAGAGCGCGTCGTGGCGCGCGTGGAAGCCGGGCGGCGCCGGGGAGACCTCGAGCACGTTGACGTCGAAGGGGAGCCGGTCGTTTAACCCGTGCTCGATCTCCCGTTCGGGGAGCTTCCGCCGCGCCTTTAGGTGCGCGACCTGTGCGAGGGCGTGAACCCCCGCGTCCGTGCGCCCGGCGCCGCCGACGGAAGCGTCCTCTCCCAGAAGCTCCCGCGCCGCCCGCAGCAGGACCCCCTGTACCGTGCGATCCGTGTTCTTCTGCGACTGCCAGCCGCGGGAGCGCGTCCCGTCGTACTCGAGCGTCAACTTCCAGGTTGGCACGGCGGAACTGTATCGCGCACGTAGAATCGCGGCCGTCGGCAGAGGAGGGTGCGCTGGGCTGTCTCCTTCGATTCGTCGGCGCCTTGCTCGTCCTGCTGCTGCTCGCCGTCGCCGCGCGGCGGCTGAGCGAGCGGGAGGGCCGGATTCCGCCCCCCGTGTCCGGAGAACTCGATACGGTCGTCGGCGGCGTGCGGTGGCGCTCGCGGGAGGCGCCGGGGGGCGGGGCGGAGACCGTCGTTTACGTGCACGGCTTCCTCTCCTCCTCGGCGACATGGAAGAAAGTCCTCTCGAGCGCCTCGGCCGGGCGAGCCGCCATCGCAGTCGATCTGCCCGGCTCGGGCTTCTCCGACCGGCCATGGCC
>JBOGJK010000217.1:0-3934 GCA_050745345.1 Thermoanaerobaculia bacterium | reverse complement strand
GCGTCCAGGCCCAGCCCGCGGAGCACCCTCCCGAAGAGGAGGACGTTGTGAAGGAGCTGCCCGCTCACGGCAGGGCCGCAGGCGTTCGCTCCACGAACGGCGGCCGAACGTTTCTGCCCGGACCGGGCCCCGGGCCTCCCCCCTTGAGCTCACGCGTCGCCGTCGTCGCGCCTCCTAGCATCTGACCCCGCGGCGCTCGCTACGCCAGCCCACGCCCTCTTTCAGCAACCTGCTATGTACCAGACTGCACCCTCGCCAGCATCGCTTCCGCCCGCTCGCCGCGCACCTTCTCGACGTCGTCCTGGTACTTGAGCAGGATGCCGAGCGTGTCCTCGACGACCGTGGGGTCGAGTGCCTTCCGGTCGAGGGCGACCAGCGCCGCCGCCCAGTCGAGCGTCTCGGCGATCCCCGGCAGCTTGTAGAGGTCCACGCGGCGAAGCTCCTGGACGAACCCCGCGACCTCGCGCGCCAGGCGCTCGGGAGCGTCCGGGACCTTCGCCCGCACGATCTCGAGCTCGTCCTCGAGGGTTGGATAGTCGATCCAGTGGTAGAGGCAGCGGCGCTTCAAGGCGTCGTGCACCTCGCGGGTGCGGTTCGAGGTCACGACGACGACCGGGGGCTCGGTCGCGCGGATCGTGCCGATCTCCGGGATCGTGATCTGGAAGTCCGAAAGGACCTCCAGCAGGTAGGCCTCGAACTCCTCGTCGCTGCGGTCGATCTCGTCCACGAGCAGGACCCGCGGCCGGCCGCGCGATCCCTCGATCGCCTGGAGCAGCGGGCGGCGCAGCAGGAAGGCGGGACCGAAGAGCTCCTCCTCGGCGGGACGCTCGCCCTGCGCCTCGAGCAGGCGCAGGTGCAGCATCTGACGCGTGTAGTTCCACTCGTAGACGGCGTGGTGGACGTCCAGGCCCTCGTAGCACTGCAGGCGGATCAGCTCCGCTCCCAGGATGTCGGTCAGCACCTTGGCCACCTCGGTCTTGCCGACCCCTGCCTCTCCTTCGAGGAAGAGCGGGCGCTTCAACTTCAGCGCCAGGAAGATCGCCGTCGCGAGGCCGCGGGAGGCGCGGTAGCGGCGCGCCGACAGGGCGCGCTGGAGGTCATCGATCGAAGAGAGGCCGCCGCGATCCGGGGAAGGAGAGCTCACGTCATCCGCGCGCCCGCGCGGCGGCGGCGGTGAGGGCTCGCTTCGCGAGCACCGTCGCGAGGTGCACGCGAAACTCGCCGGACGCGTAGGGGTCGGAAAGCGGGTCGGACAGCGCGCCGGCGACCAGCTTTGCGGCGGCGGCGAGCGCCGCTTCGTCCAGCCGCGAGCCGGCGAGGGCGTCTTCCGCGGCAGCGGCCCGAACGGGGTTGGCCGTCACGCCACCGACGGCGACAGTCGCGCGCCGGCAACGGCCATTCTGGGTTTCGAGCAACGCGGCGACACCGACGACACAATAGCTCGAAGCGGGATGCGGATGCTTCACGTAGGCTCCCCCCGTCCCCTTGCCGTAGGTGGGAACGCGGACCGTGGTCAGCAGCTCTCCCGGCTTCAACGCCGTCGTAAAGAGATCTCGGAAGAACTTGCCGGCCTCGATCTCTCTCTTACCCTTCGGGCCCGCGGCGGTCAGGCGCGCGTCGAGCGCCAGGATCACGGTCGGGTAATCCGCCGCCGGGTCCGCATGCGCGAGCGACCCCCCGATCGTGCCGCGATTGCGGACCTGCAAGTCGCCGATCTGGGACGCCGCTTCCGCGAGGATCCCGCAGGAGCGCTCGACGAGGGTCGAGGCCGCGACCTCCGAATGGGTCGTCAACGCCCCGATCTCGAGGGTCTTCCCCTTGGCCTTGATGCCGGAGAGTCCCTTGATCCCGCCGATGTCGACCAGCGCCCGGGGCGAAGCCAGGCGCAGCTTCATCGCCGGCAGCAGGCTGTGGCCGCCCGCCAGCACCCTCGAGTCCTTGTGCTTGCGCAGAAGGCTCAAGGCTTCGGCGACCGTCTTTGCTCGGTAGTAGTCGAAGCTCTCGGAGTACATGGCTACCTCCCCTTGCCCTGAGAGATCGCGCGCCAGACCCGCTCGGGAGTCAGGGGCATGTCGATCCGCTCGACGCCGAGCGGCCAGAGGGCGTCCATCACGGCGTTGTAGACGGCGGCGGTGGAGGCGATGGTCCCCGTCTCCCCGATGCCCTTGACGCCGAGCGGGTTGACGGTGGTGGGCGTTTCCGTCATCCCGAGCTCGAAGTTCGGGAGGAACGCCGCCCGCGGCAGCGCGTAGTCCATCATCGAGCCGGTCAGAAGCTGCCCCGACTCGTCGTAGATGGCCTCCTCCCAGAGGGCCTGGCCGACTCCCTGGGCGATGCCGCCGTGAATCTGCCCGGCCACGATCATCGGGTTGATGACCCTGCCGCAGTCGTCCACCGCGATGTAGCGCTCGAGCTCCACCTGGCCGGTTTCGGCGTCCACCCGCACGACCGCGATGTGCGAGCCGAAGGGGTAGACGAAGTTGGGAGGGTCGAAGAAGGCCGACGCCTCCAGGCCCGGCTCGAGCCCCTTCGGGTAGTTCCAGGCCAGGTTGGCCATGAGCGCGACGTCCTGGATCGTCTTGAACCTGTCGGGCGAGCCCTTCACGAAGAACTTGCCGTCGGCATAGTCGATGTCCTCGACCGCCGCTTCGAGCAGGTGCGCGGTGACGATCTTCGCCTTCTCCCGGATCTTCCCGATCGCGCCCATCAGCGCCCCGCTGCCGACCGGCGTCGAGCGGCTGCCGTAGGTGCCCCAGCCCATCGGCGTCTGGTCGGTGTCGCCGTGCATGACCTCGACGTCGTCGACCGGGACTCCGAGTTCGCTCGCCACGATCTGCGCGAAGGTCGTCTCTTCCCCCTGTCCGTGCGGGGAGATGCCGAGCATGACGTTGACCTTGCCCGAGGGGTGGAAGCGCACGATCGCGCTCTCCCAGAGGCCGCCCCCGAAGCCCACCGCGCCCGCCACCTGCGAGGGGCCGAGGCCGCAGATCTCGGCATAGGTGCAGAGCCCGATCCCGATGTACTCGCCCTTCGCCCGCAGCTCCGCCTGCTTCTTGCGGAGGCCGGCGTAGTCGGCCATCTGCATCATCTTGTCGAGGGCGGCCACGTAGTTCCCGGTGTCGTAGACGATCCCGGTGGCCACGGTGTGGCCGTCCTTGAAGGGCGGGATGAAATTCTTCCGGCGCAGGTCCGCGGGGTCGATCTTGAGCTCCTGGGCCAGGAGGTCGACGAGGCGCTCCACGATGAAGGTCGCCTCCGGCCGCCCCGCCCCACGGTAGGCGTCGACGGGAGTCGTGTTCGTCATCATCCCGTACACGTCCTCGTGGATGTTCGGGATCTTGTAGGTGCCGGAGAGCATCAGGCCGTGCAGGATGGTGGGGATCCCGGTGGAGGCGGTGGAGAGATAGGCCCCGAGGTTGGCCCAGACCTTGGCCCGCAGGCCGGTGATGGTGCCGTCCTTTCTCGCGGCGAGCTCCACCTCCTGCACGTGGTCGCGCCCGTGGATCGTGCACTTGTAGTTCTCGCTGCGCGTCTCCGTCCACTTGACGGGGCGGCCGAGCTTCTTGGAGGCGAAGATCACCATCGAATCTTCGGGATAGTGGGGGATCTTGCTGCCGAAGCCGCCCCCGACCTCCGGTGCGATCACGCGGATCTTGTGCTCGGGGATCCCGGTGTCGAGCGAGAGAAGGAAGCGCACGATGTGCGGGTTCTGGGAGGTGACCCAGAGGGTGAGCTCGTCCATGGCCGGGACGTACTGGGCGAGCGCCGCCCGCGGCTCCATCGCGTTGGGGATGAGCCGCTGGTTCAGGATCCGGTCCTTGACCACCACTTCCGCGGACTTGTAGGCCGCTTCCGTGTCGCCTCCGCTGACCTTCCAGTGGATGCAGACGTTGCCGGGTACGTCCGCGTGGATCTGGGGCGAGCCCTTCTGCGC
>JBOGJK010000216.1:0-6315 GCA_050745345.1 Thermoanaerobaculia bacterium | reverse complement strand
TCGCGCCGGATGTAGTCGTACCAGACGCTCTGGCCGAGCCCGGCCAGTCTCTGCAACGGATTGCCGCTCATGGGTTCCTCCCTTGGTAGGAATCGAAGGCGCCCCCGCGGGCGTCTTCCTCGATCTTGCGGATCTTGCCGAGGCGCCGCGCGTGCCGGTCGGCGCCCGAGAACGTCGCCCCGAGAAAGGCCTTCAGGACCTCCGCCGCGAGCATCGGCCCGATGACGCGGGCCCCCAGGCACACGACGTTCATGTCGTCGTCCTCGACTCCCTGGCGGGCGGAGAAGGTGTCGTGGCAGAGCGCGGCGCGCACTCCCGGCACCTTGTTGGCGGCCACCGAGGCGCCCACCCCGCTGCCGCAGACGATGACCCCGCGGTCGCACGCCCCGGACAGCACCGCCTCGGCCACTTTGCGCGCGTAGTCGGGGTAGTCGGCGGGGGCGGTCGAGAAGGTCCCGAAGTCGTCCGCCACGTGCCCGAGGCCCTGGAGCAGCTCGAGGATCTCCTGCTTCAAGGGGAAGCCCGCGTGATCGCATCCGACCGCGACCCTCACCGCAGCAGGTCCTTCGCGTAGCGGACGACGTTCTCGACGGTGAAGCCGAGCTCGCGCAGCACGACCTCGCCGGGTGCGGAAGCCCCGAAGCGGTCGAGGCCGACCGAGCCGCCGCGGTCACCGACGTACTTCTGCCACCCGAGCGTCACTCCCGCCTCGATCGAGAGGCGCGCTCCGACCTCGGGCGGCAGGACCGACTCCCGGTACTCCCGCGGCTGCCGGTCGAAGAACTCCCAGCACGGCATCGAAACCACCCGTGTGGCGATGCCCTCCGCCTGGAGGCTCTTGCGCGCGGCGACGGCCAGCGAGACCTCCGAGCCGGTGGCGATCAGGATCACGCGCGGCTTGCCGCCCGAGGACTCGGCGAGGACGTAGGCGCCGCGGGAGAGGTCTCCGCGGGCGCCCGAGCGGTCGAGCACCGGCAGCTTCTGGCGCGTCAGCACGAGGCCGACGGCCCCCTGGCGGTGCTCCATCGCCGCGCGCCAGGCCGCCGCCGTCTCGTTGGCGTCGGCCGAGCGGATGATCGCCAGGTGAGGCATCGCGCGCAGCGACATCAGGTGCTCCACCGCCTGGTGCGTGGGACCGTCCTCGCCCAGCCCGATCGAGTCGTGCGTCCAGACGAAGATCACGGGCAGCTCGTTGACGGCCGCCAGGCGCACGGCGGGGCGCATGTAGTCGGAGAAGCAGAAGAAGGTCGCGACCAGCGGCCGCACGCCGCCGTGATACGCCATGCCGTTGGCGATCGAGGCCATCGCGTGCTCCCGCACGCCGTAGTGGATGTTGCGCCCCGAGCCCGTCTGCCCGTCCAGATCGCTTGCCTCTTCGATGCGGGTCTTGGTCGACTCGGAGAGGTCCGCGTCGCCTCCCAGCAGCCACGGCACCCGCGGGGCGATCGCGTTGATCGCCGCGTGCGAGGCGTCCCGTGTGGCGACCGACTCGCCCGCCTTCCAGGAGGGCAGCGCCGTGTCCCAGCCTTCGGGCAGCTCCCCCTTGCGCTCGATGCGCCACTGCTGGGCGAGCTCCGGGAAGGCCTTCGCGTACTCGGCGAAACGCCGTTCCCACTCGGCCTGGGCGTGGATCCCGCGGCTGACCGCCTGGCGGAAGTGGGCGAGCGCTTCGGGCGGGAGGAAGAAGGGCTCGGTCCACTCCCAGCCGAGGGCCTTCTTGGTCAGGGCGACCTCCTCGGCGCCCAGCGGGCTGCCATGGGCCTTGCTCGTGCCCGCCTTGTGCGGCGAGCCGTAGCCGATCGTCGTCCGGACGCGGATCAGTGTGGGCCGCTCCGTCTGGGACGTGGCCGTCCGAATCGCCGCGTCGATCGCCTCGAGGTCCCGGTCGCCCTCCTCCACGTGCAGCACCTGCCAGCCGTAGGCCTCGTAGCGCCTGCCGACGTCCTCGGTGAAGGTCCAGGAGGTGGGCCCGTCCAGCGTGACCTGGTTGTCGTCGTAGAGGTAGACGAGCTTTCCCAGCCGCAGGTGCCCCGCGAGCGATCCGGCCTCCGAGGAGACCCCTTCCATCAGGTCGCCGTCGGAGACGATCGCGAAGGTCCGATGGTCGACGATCTGGTGACCCGGCCGGTTGAAGCGGGCGGCGAGCACGCGCTCGGCGATCGCCATACCGATGGCGTTGGCGGTGCCCTGGCCCAGGGGCCCCGTCGTGGCCTCGACTCCCGGGGTCAGCAGCCGCTCAGGGTGGCCGGGGGTGCGGCTGCCCCACTGGCGGAACGCCTTCAGGTCGTCCAGCGTCAGGTCGTAGCCGGTCAGGTGCAGCAGGCAGTAGAGCAGGGCGCAGCCGTGCCCGGCCGAGAGCACGAAACGGTCCCGGTCGGGCCAGTGCGGGTCCCTCGGGCTGTGCTTCAGGTAGCGCTGCCACAGCACGTAGGCCATGGGTGCCGCCCCCAGGGGCAGGCCCGGATGCCCCGAGTTGGCCTTCTGGACCGTGTCGATCGCGAGCGTGCGGACCGTGTCCACGCACAGCTGGTCGATGCTCTTCTGCACGGTGCTCAATTCCGGCTCCTCCCTCGCGCGGGGCCGACCGGAGCGGCTCCCCGCCTTTGATTCCGCCCTCCCGGATCTTATTACGGCGCGGGCAGCGGGCCGGGAGCCTGATGCCACGGCGTGAAGCGCGTGCGGGCGCCGCTCGACGGGCCGCCGTTTCCGCCCGCGCGCCGTTCTGTAAGAGAATCGCGGCGGCTTCCCGATCGCCCATGAACTCCCGCGACACGCTCCTGCGAACGCGGCGACCCCTCGAGTGGTCCGCGGCGGAGCTTTCCAGCCGCGAGCGGCGGCTCTCGCTCGAGTGGCTCGAGACCGACGGGTTGGGCGGCTTCGCGTGCGGGACCGTGGCCGGGGCCAGGACGCGCCGCTATCACGGCTGGTACGCCCCGGCGATCCCGGCTCCGCGCCGCCGCTGGATGCTGGTGGCCGGCTGCGAGGAGTTCGTCCTTCACGGGCAGAAGGAGACGGGCCTCTCGACACAGATCTACGAGAAGGCGATCTACCCGGAAGGAGACACGAACCTCGCGCGCTTCTCGCTCGATCCCTTCCCCACCTGGGCCTACGAGGCCGACGGGTGGGAGGTTTCCCGAACCTTCTGCCTGGTGCGCGACCGATCGGTCGCGATCGTGCGCTACGCCAACCGCGGCGCCTCGGAGCTCGGTCTGCGCCTGCGGCCGCTCCTGCGCTTCCGCGGCGTGGGGGAGCTGCAGCGCGAGACGGCGGAGCTGGACCCCACGACCGAGATCCGCGGCGAAGTGACCTGGGTACGGCCGGTGCCGTACCTGCCCCGGCTCTACATGCGAGGCGTCGGCGTGTCGGCCGAGGCCGATCCCGTCTGGTACCGGGACTTCTCCTACCCGCTCGAGGCGGAGCGCGGCTACGAGGCGGTCGAAGACCTCTGGAGCCCGGTCGTCTGGAAAGGGACCCTCCCGCCGGGAGGAGAAGCGTACCTGCTCTTCTCGCTCGAGGAGGTGGCGGCCGACCCGGGGCACCTGATGGAAGCGGAACGCCAGCGCCGCGACGCCTTCGCGCGGACCGGCGACCCGGTCTTAGACGAGATGGCGCGCCGCGCGGAGAACTTTCTCGTGGAGGGGGACTACCGCGACGGCACGATCCTGGCGGGATTCCCCTGGTTTGCCGACTGGGGGCGCGACAGCATGATCGCGGCGCCGGGACTGGCACTGGCGACGGGCCGCTTCGGCGCCGTGGCGCGCGTCCTGAACACTTACGCGGCGCTGCGCCGGGACGGGCTGATCCCCAACAACTTCGCGGGGGAGCACGGCGAGCCGGAGTACAACTCCGTGGACGCTCCCCTCTGGTTCATCCTCGCGGTCGAGTGGTTCGCCCGGGCGCGCCGCAAGGCCAGCCGGCCGGCGCCGCTCTTGGCCGCGGTGCGCTCGATCCTGAACGGCTTCCGGCAGGGAACCCGCTTCGGCATCGCCGTCTCGGGCGACGGCCTGGTCTCCGCGGCGGCGCCCGGCAAGGCGCTGACCTGGATGGACGCCGTCGTGGACGGGCGGCCCGTCACGCCCCGCGCGGGCAAGCCGGTCGAGGTCAACGCTCTCTGGCACGCCGCCTTGAAGAGCGCCGCGCGCCTCGAGAGGCTGGCCGAGGAGCCGACACGCGCGCGCGAGCTCGAGTCGGAGGCCTGGCACGTCGCGCGGCGCTTCAACGAAGTCTTCTGGAACGCGGAGAAAGAAGACCTGTACGACGTCGTCGGCGAGGAGGGTCCGGACGCTTCGGTGCGCCCGAACCAGATCTTCGCCGTCTCGCTGACCGAGGACCTGCTTCCCCCTCATCGCGCCCGCGCCGTCTACTGGACCGTGCGGCGCCGGCTGCTCACTCCGTTCGGGCTGCGCACGCTCGATCCCAAGGATCCGCGCTACCGCGGCAGCTGCGGCGGGACCCAGCGCGACTGCGATCTCGCCTACCATCAGGGGACCGTCTGGCCCTGGCTCTTCGGCCCCTTCGCCGACGCCCATTTCCGCGTCCTGGGCAGCCGCGAGGACTCCCGCCGGGCCATGCGCCTGTGGCTCGCCCCGCTGCGCGCGCACATCCGGGAGGCGGCGCTCGCCTCCGTCTCCGAGATCTTCGACGGCGACCCGCCCCACGCGCCGCGCGGCTGCTTCGCCCAGGCCTGGAGTGTGGCCGAAGTCGCGCGCGTGGTGTACACCCACCTGCAGGCGCGGGAAGGGGAATAGCTTTCCGCGATCAGGTGTAAACGCATCAGCCGGAGACCACACAACAGGATTAGAATCCCGCTTTTCGGATCTGCCTGAAAGCTGAGAGCTGACGGCTGAGCAGCTTCCTATGCGCGTCCTCATGTTCGGTTGGGAGTTCCCTCCCCAAATCTCGGGCGGCCTCGGTGTCGCCTGCGAGGGTCTGGTGCGGGGGCTCCTGCAGACGGGCACGGAGGTCGTGCTGGTGCTGCCGCGCCACCCCTACCGCAAGCCGGCGGGCCGGCTTCGCATCGTCGAGTCGCTCGTCTATCCGGCGCTCCCGCCCGCTTCCCGGCCGCTCTCCCCGGCGCTGAAGATCCGTCGCGTGGCCACGCTTCTCACGCCCTATCCCGGCTCGGGCCTCGAGACGGCCGTCTTCGAGGGGGAGGAGGCCGCGCCCGGACAGAGCGAGCCGCCGCCCAACTACGGCCCGAGCCTCGCGACCGACGTCCTCCGCTATGCCGAGCGCGCGGGCGCAATCGCCCGCCGCGAGCGGTTCGACATCATCCACGCCCACGACTGGATGACCTTCCTCGCGGGCCTCGAGGCGCGGCGTGTCTCGGGCAAACCCCTGGTCGTGCACGTCCACGCCACCGAGTACGACCGGGCCGGAGGCGAGGGCAACCCGCTTGTCCGAGACATCGAGCAGCGGGGCCTGGCCGGCGCCGACCGCGTCATCGCCGTCTCCCGCTACACGGCGGGGCTGCTCACGCGCCAGTACGGCGTGCCGCGCCGGCGGATTCGCGTCGTGCACAACGCCATCGATCCGAAGCTCGTGTCGTGGGAGGGAGGAGTCGCCGGCGGCGATCCCCTCGTGCTCTTCGCCGGGCGCGTGACGTGGCAGAAGGGGCCCGACTACTTCGTGGAGGCCGCGGCGCGGGTGGCCCGCGAGATCCCCAACGTGCGCTTCGCCGTGGCGGGCTCGGGAGACCGCCTGCCCGCGATGCGGGAGCGCGTCGGCGCGCTGGGGTTGAAGCGCAACATCCTGTTCACGGGATTCCTCCCGGCCGCGGAGCTCGACCGGCTCTACGCGCGTGCGGACGTCTACGTCCTGCCGTCGGTCTCCGAGCCTTTCGGGCTCACGGCGCTCGAGGCGCTGCAGCACGGCACGCCGGTCATCGTCTCCCGCAGCGCGGGAGTTTCGGAGATCGTGCGCAACGTGCTGCGCGTCGATTTCGGGGACGTGGAAGACCTGGCGAGCAAGATCCTCTCGGTTCTCCTCTTCGCTCCCCTGCGGCGGTCGCTCTCCGCGCGCGGGCGGCGCGAAGTGCTGCGGCTCTCCTGGCGCGCCTCGGCCGAGCACGTGCGGCGGATCTACGCAGAGCTCCTGCGGGCGGGGGAGCGCGCCGAAGTACCCCGCCGCGATCGAGCCTCCCTCCCCCGATGATCCCAGTCTGCATCGTCCTGCGCGCCCACGAGCCGTGGCGCCTGCGCCCCTACAACTACTTCGACGTCGGCCGGAGGCACGACTACTTCGACGCGGAGGCGATGCGGCGCCGGCTGGGCAGGTGCGAGCAGCTCTGCTACGCGCCGGCGACCGAGCTTCTGG